>NZ_JAWYAJ010000539.1:32930-38337 GCF_034124845.1 Robinsoniella sp. | reverse complement strand
AATCAAGCGTAATGAAGAGCACTCAAAAATAAACGGGCAATTAAAAAAACAGGATACCAGAAACAAATTGTCCAGGCTGTATCGATTATAGTTTGAAAATTAACCGGATGTAGTACTAGAAGTGATTCATATTTATTTAAAGGAGGAAAATAATTAACAAAAAATAGGTAAGAAAATTGTGAATAAATGTGATATAAAATTGATGCAAAAGTGATGAAAATTATATATAATATTGATACAGGAACATTTTAAGTAATATTGATGTGGTAATTTAATTTATTAATTATGAAAATAATTAGATTAAAATCACAGAATAAATCATAATAGCAATTATTTTGAAAGGAAATATATTGAAGTATTCATGTGATTCAGAATCTAATTAATTTATTAATAAAACAAAAGGGAGAAAATCGTTATGAATAAGAAACCGTATCTAAAAAGAATAATAGCTATTATGATGTCGCTGTCACTAACTGTCACCTCGTTATCGTTGGAAAGTATGTTTGTTCAGGCAGAAGAAATTCAGCAGGAGAATGTAACAGATGAACAAAACGAAATTTTGGATGAAGAGATTGAAGAGATGTATTCAGAGGAAGTTTTAGAATCATGCACAGAGCAGGATATATTACCGGAAAATGTGACTGCTGACAATAAAATCTCAGAAGAATGTACACAAAACAAAACAATCTATTCTTTAGGTAATGACAAGAAAATGGAAGTGATACATAGTGCTGATGTACGTTACGAGGATGAAAATGGAGAATTAGTTGACTACGATATCAGTTTAGTTCCGGTCGAGGATACAAGAAGTCTCAATGGAAAAAAATTGACAGGCTATACCTATACTAATAGTAAAGGAGATATGAAGCAGTATCTTCCAAATGAGTTGTCGGAAGAGACACCTGTTTTGCTGGAGAAAAAAGGATATTCTATATCGTTTTATCCTATTGTAGATAGAGATGGTGAAGCGGAAATTGGAAATCCATATGATTCAATGAATTTAACAGAAATTGATAATGATAAAAAGCAAAATATTAATCTTCATAAGTCTGAAACAGAAATAGAATCTAATAAAGACACTGATATTTTAGAAGAACAAGAGTCTTCTTCGGATGAAGTTCTTAATGATAATAATATGATGATTGAAAATGGTGATATTTCTATACTTAATGAAACAGAAGAAGATAGTACAAATAAGGAAAATGTGGTTGAGTCAAAGCTTACTAATGATGATAAGGAAATAGTTTGTGATGCTGAACAGTTATCATCTGCAGATAATGTGTTTGAAGGTTCAGAAAATTTCACCAATAATGGAGTAGATAATGAAATAGTTGTTGATGCTTATGGTCAGTCAAATTTATTGCCAACAACAGCCATTTATCAAAGTAGAGACGATAATATAATGCTGGAATATGAATCATGCGATATTGGAATTAAAGAAAATATAATTTTAAATGAGATTCCGGAAAAAAACTGTTTTTCTTTTGCATTTAAAGTCGAAGGGTTGACGATTGTAAAAAATAGCTTTGATGAGGGATTTAGTTTTTTTGATAAAGAAACTGGAGAGTTGGTGGGAGGTATCGATGCTCCTTTTATGAATGATGCAACGAATAATTCATATTCTAATGAAATTATTTGTGATATAGAAGAAAAAGCAGGTGAAGACTCATCTTACATCTTGAATGTAACGGTTAATGAGGAATATTTACATTCTGCCGAGCGATTGTATCCTGTGACAATAGATCCTACCTTGTCGTGGAGAAGTCCCAAGCATGTAAATGATGTATATGTATGCAATGGAAATGCTTATCAAAATATTAATTTTAATGACAGTGGGATTAAATGTTTATCATTAGGTAATAGCGCGCAAGGGATATACAGATCGTATATTGATTTCGGCGATCTTGAAAAAAAGATAAAAGGGTATTATGTAGATAGTGCAACATTATATCTTTACGAAACAGGGCAGTCTGTTAAAGGTGAAACAGTACAGGCATATCGTGTTACGCAAGGGTGGAAAAAAGAAAGTATTACTTGGAATAATAAAGCAAACTATGATACCAAAAAAATTTATAATACCATAAAATCATCTGGAACAATTGGTGCAGAGAGAGCTTTGAATTTAACACAATTTATGCGGGAGATTGCTAATGGCACAAACCGTAATTATGGTATCATGTTAAAAGCAGCTAATGAATCGGGAACGGGAAAATACGTCCAATTTTATAATTCGCATTATGTAACGCTTGACAAAAGACCGAGGCTTAATATTATTTATTATGATCCACCTACAAAAGCAACGACATCTAGCACAAATCCAGTTTATATGAAGCCTGGAACGGCATTTACTGCTTCTTGGGCTGGAATAAATGCTAGATCATTAAATAGGATTGAATACCGTTTAGCAACATATGACGCTTCTAAAAAAGCTGAAATTAAAACTTTAATTCCTTATTCTGCAGGAACCAAGATAGGAAATAAAGCTGCTGGATCAGCTTACATAGGTGCCAGTAAAAGTTGGAAACCGGGATGTTATAAATTTGTCATTAGAGGTGTTGATAATGGAGGAATAGCAGGACCGGGAAAGGGGGCTATTTTTTACATTGACGGGACGGCTCCTACATTAGCAGTAGTTACTATTAATCCTTCTGTTTTTACTTCTAATAGAACACCTGTTTTAAGCTGGAGCGGGGCATCAGATGCTAATTTCTCCAGAGTACAGTATCAAGTAAATTCATCTGCATTTATAGACGCGGGAACAGTGAGCTCAGGAAGTATAAAATTGCCAGAAACATACTTCCCCGCCAGTGGAATTTATAATATTAATGTCAGAGCAGTAGATAAGGCTGGCAATATTAGTCTGGTAAAGACTGTGGCATATAAATTGGATATAACGGCTCCTTCTATTGGTGCAGTAACAATAAATCCTGCGGCAAATAGCTGGACTTCTAATCCAAATCCAGTCATTCAATTCACAAATCTAGTTGAAGCTAATAGTGGAATTGATGCATTAAGCCCACAGTATTGCATGGTTGTTGCAGGGCAGCCAGCCAATAATTATAAAACAGCTTACAAAGTAAACTTATCTTCAAATGTCACTCCCTATGCTGGTTCTTTTTATATGGACAGTATTGATCAGGGAAGACCTGATGGCATCTATAGTATCTATGTTCGGTTTAAAGACAAGGTGGGAAATTACTCAGCAGAAAAAATACTGGCTTATAAAAAAGATAAAGATGTTCCGACAGGTACAATTAGTATATCAATGGACGCTGCTAATTTGTCTAATACAATAAGCGTTACAACAACTCTTGCAGATGCTGGCAGCGGAATAAAAAATAGCAGTCTGCATATAAAGGATTTGTCAGGAAAAATAGTGGACACTATTTATAATAATTATACAACTGCATCTGTGATTAGACCATATGATACGACAAATCTAAAAAATAGCAGCTACATATTTGACTTAAGTATAACAGATAATATAGGGCATACTGCGAATATTAGTAAAAATGTAACAATCAAAAATCCATTAGCATATCCAAGCTTGACGGGAAGTAATAGAAATGATGGCAAAGCAATGATTACTTGGCGGATTAAAGAAGGAAATACGCCTCTAAAGTACATTGAATACCAACTTCCTAATGAAAAGGTATGGAATAGAGGGGAAACATTAACACAAAGTTCAGGAGAATTTATCTGTAATTTGCCCAATGAAGGAAAGTACAAAATAAAAGTTCACGGAATTGATATGGCAGATGTTATCGGAAAGGACAGTGAAATAGATTGTATCTATGATAAGACCAAACCATTTACTGCCATTACGTCTATAGCACAAGGAAATATGCGGGGAACCATAACGGATACGTATTTGCATTCTTGGTATGTAGAAGTGAAAGAACGTGATAAAGCCGATAGCACTTATAGGAAAGTGCTGCAAGGTACGGCTAATATTACATCTAATAGTTTAGGAATTATACCTATTGGGGGGAAGGAATACCTTGCTGGACATACCTATTTATTCCGGTTGACAGCAAGTGACATTGCTGGAAATAAATCAAATACATCTTATGCTTATACAAAACAAGAACAAGATGTAACCGCACAAGAAATACAACCTACAATAAGTATTGCTAAGCCTAAATATGATAGTGTCAAAGGTGAAACCATAACGCTGCCTTTAAATACCAATTATCTTAACTTAGAATCGACTGCGGGTAAATTGCAAAGAAATATAACATGGTTTATCGACAACAACAAAATAAGTAATTTAAACTATCATAGTGGAATCAATAGTATTTTAGATTTTCATAAGATAAAGAAGAATTATAAAGAAAATCAGGAGTATTCTATATACATTATAGAATGTAATGATAATGGATCCGTGCGCTATAATACTTCTATTGTTAAGAATAATATCGCGGAGAATTTATTGTCAGGAACAGGCAAAAAATTATTTACAACGGTATCAAATAATGGACTTTCATTAAATTCCAATGAGACAAGCGGAACTTTTGAAAAAACATTAAAGTTTGATAGCCCAGTTGCAGAGTTTTGTTTGTCAGCAGAGGAACAAATCCCAGAGAATACAAGTATAAAATATTCTATTAACTGTGGGCAAAATTATTGGAAAATAATAACAAGCGGCAGACACTATCGTGTGGCCGAACTTTTTCCAGGTCAAGCTGTTATTACTGACTGTACACTTAAAGTGACTCTGACAAAGCAGGGTGGCGCATCCTCACCTACAACTTCAAATCTTTTGTTTAGAGGGGATACGCTTACAGAAAAAAAATTTAAACTGTCTGAGATGGATAATTATGTACCTACCTCACTATCAGCCATTAGTAAAATAAATTATAAAACTTATCTAAACTGGAACAGGGCACCTGTAAAAGATGTCTCAAATATTGAGAAAGAGGTTGGAGTCACCCTGCCTGACGATATTTTTTATGAAATCTATAGGGCTACAAGTATAGAACTTTTAAAGCAAGAGAAAACACCTGTAATTACAGATGTAAGAGCTGATTATTTTAGCGAGTTAAATATAAATTATGGCGAAAGGTTCTATTATAAGATTCGTGCAGTAAAAAATATTGTGAATAAATTGACGGGGAAATCTGAGAAAATATATAGTGATTTTTCAGAAATTTTATCCACAAAAGTAGTTGATGGAAATGAATATACGAAGTTGCTGGGGATAAAACCATATTTTCAATATACAGATTTTTCGAATCCTAATGGTGATGGTTACATAGAAAAAAGCCAGGGAAATTTTGTTTATTCACAGACTGATGCAGAAATACCAAACGAAAATTTAACAATAGATATAAACCGCACCTATAATAGCCAGGCTAGCTCAACCTCATTACTGGGCTATGGGTGGAACCATATTTATGATGTTGAG
>NZ_JAWYAJ010000539.1:31561-32920 GCF_034124845.1 Robinsoniella sp. | reverse complement strand
AAAGATGAAACGGGAAGCATTTTTCTATTTGAGAAGATGGGAGATGATACTTATGCATCTTCTATGGGAAAATATATGACATTAAAGCAAGAAAAGAAGGAAGAAAGCGTTATTATTCCCTCGAGAAATGGAAATATGCCGTTAAACTTTAAACTATATAGTGACTATACTATATTAACAAAAGAAAATATAGAAATGCGTTTTAACAGTGGAGGACAACTCGTATATGTAAAAGAACCTAATGGAAGCTTTGTGTTTTTGAAATATGATAAGGATACGGGGCGTTTAATATCTTCAACTACAAATAAAAACCTAGTTACTTCATTTGAATATATTGATGATGTAAAGGAAAAAACGGATAAGATTATTACTGAAGCTGCAAAATCTAATATTTCCAAAAACAAAAAAATGTCCCAACAATTTTCCGTAGGTGATGAAGTTATTTTAGACATGGAGTCAATCCGTAATTCATCAATGCCTAATAGCAATATTACAGTAGAAAATGCAGTGACAAACTTGCTTCTGATTAGAAAAATTATACTTCCGGATCATTCTGTTATTGAGTATATGTATAATGATAATAATCAATTGAATGAAGTTATTAGAAAAAATGTAGATAATAATGAAAGCGTATCATACAAATACGAGTATAACGTAGATGGACAACTTTCTCTTATCAAAGATGCAGAGGATAATAGTTATGGCATAAAGTATAATAATAAAAAAGTAAAAGAAGTGATTTATCCTTCTGATAGTGGATATCAGGAATCAATAATGTTTTCTTATAACAATATTGATGAAGGAGAGGCAAAGTACCAGACGAAAATACAAAGAGGCATTAATGGAATATATGGTAAGTCGGAAGTGATAAAAGGCACTCGAAATGGAAATATCATTTATGAAAAGGATATTAATGGAGTAGAGACAACTTCCACATATGAAGATAATTTGCCAAAAGAAACTACAACAGTTGTTGAATATCAGGAGAATATAAATAATGAAATAGTTACAAAAAAAATTCCAAGGTCCGAATCCACATCATATGATTCAAACTTTAGAATGAATCCAATACTAGAAATCGATCCTGATCAAAATACAAAGTCTTATGAATATAATAATCAAGCTAATGTGTTTCAGAAGGATCTACCAACAAGGATTGTTGAGACGGCAAATGGAGTTGTAATTTTAGACTGCAGATATCAATATGACAAGTTTGGAAATGAAATTTTACAGATGGATAGTGTAACAGGAGATAGTAAAGAATCATTTTATTATGAAGAAAATAATCTTTTTTCAGGAGAAATTAAAAAGGAAATCGTAAAAACTAAAGCAACTTATGAGAACGCATTAGTTGGATAT
>NZ_JAWYAJ010000539.1:0-31551 GCF_034124845.1 Robinsoniella sp. | reverse complement strand
TTGGATATAAAACTGAACTCAGAGACTATGAGTATTCATTAGATGATGGGACTGGTGTAAAGACAGAAAAAATTACCGAGACGATAGACGGAAAAGTAATTACGACAACGGCTAAATATGATAACATGGGCAATTTGATTTATAGTGATGATGGTATAGGGACAGTAACGGAGTATACCTATGATTACCTTGGCAGAGAAATTTCATCAGTTTGTTCGGAAGGGGGTATTTTATCAAATACAATAAACGAATATAATAAAAATGGATCATTAATAAAAGAAGTAGATAAATACGGTGTAGAAACAGATTATACTTATGATAGCTGCAATCGCATTGTTGGAAGAAATATTGAAAAAGGCAGTGCTCGCAAGACATATGCAACCAGTTATTCTTGTAAGATGAATGACGCTGGTAAAATTTTTTATATAACTGAAAATGTTAGTCCTGCGGGAAAAATATCATTAGAATATAAGGATGAACTTGGCAACATAGTGGCAGAAGTTGCAAATGGCATTATGACTAAAATGGAATATGATTCCAGTGGAAGAGTGTTTAAAACTCAAACATGTCCGAAAGACGAACTTAATAATGATTTCACTGTGCTGACGCTTCATAATTCAGCAGGAGATGTTACCGGAACGGTTATTAATCCAACAGCTTATGGTGGGAATTGGAAGGTGTCAAGCCAATCAATATATACGCATGCCACATATGATACGCAGGGAAACCAGTTGACATCAGTTGATGGCGAGGGCAATGTTGTTGCCTATAAATATGATCCTTTATCCCGCTTAAGCAGTGTATTATCAGATCAAAGTAAAAACGTCACAAATTATGTTTACGATATTTACGAACACGACGGCAGCATTAGTACAAAAACAGAAGATGCTAACGGAAATGTAAGTAAAATATACGTGGATGGCAACGGACAAGTTGTAAAGACATCAGATTTAGGAGACGGAAATTTAGCAGCAGTTTCTACTGATTTTGTATATGATAAGAATAATAACGTTACCGAAGAGAAATACACGAATGGGGACTATAAATCATATCAATATGATGGCAGAGATCGTTTGCTAAATGTTAATTATTTTAGGGCAGATGGGACAAAAACATTATTAACAAAGTATACCTATACTTCAACAGATCAGGTCAGTATCATGGAAGATTTTAAAGTTGTTAATGGTGTCCTGGTTAGATACCGATATACTGTATATAAATATGATGATTTTGATCAAATAGAAAGTACATCAGAGTATAATGGCTCAGATATCCCAACAGAAACGGAACTTTCTTCTTGTGCGCTAAAATATAAATATGATGATGATGGCAATATTTTGGAGATTAGATATCCTGAAAATGGTAAGGATATTAAAGGGCTACAATTTGAATATGATGATAATAATTGGATAACGAAGATTTATGCTATCGCTTTTAATAATGTTAAAAAATTATTCAGAACCTATGATTATACATCAAGAGGTATGATTAGCCAAATTCGGGATTTCCGAGATTTTATTAGTAGCAATAGCGATAAATATGTTCTTAAAACGTATTTATATGATGAAATGCTTCGAGTGAAAAAAATAGACTATTCGGATAGTGAAGATGCCAATAAGATAAATGAGTCATATTCCTATATCTATGATAAAAATAATAATATACTAGTAGAGGGAATAGAAAATAACTATTCTAAAAAAGCAGAAGATAGAATCAATGAAACTCGTACACATATATATGATCCACATGGTCGATTAGTTAAAACTAATATTAATAATTTGACGGATCATTCATCAGTAAATATCTTATATACATATGATAAGGTTGGAAATCGATTATCTGAGACAAAAGGAAATAAAACAACATATTATACGTATAATTCTTTAAATATTTTGTTGTCAGAAATACAAAAAGAAGGAGAAGTAAAGCAAGGAGAAAAGACATATGTATATGATGCAAATGGTAATTTATTAGAGGAAAAAGATACTGTTGATAATACAGTAGTTAAAAATCTATATGATGTCGCAAACCGTCTTGAAGAAGAAACCATTACGAAGAATGGTAAACTATTGGTATCTCAGAAGAATATTTATAACGGTGAGGGACAAAGAATACAGAAACTAGAGAACAATAATTTGACAAATTATTATTATCAAGAAGATGCAGTTTGGAGTACAAGCGATAAAACTAATAAAAGAATTAGCTTTAATTTGTTGGATACTGAAAATAGTATAATTGCTTCTAAAAGATACAAGGATGATAATGATGGTGCGTATTATCTTTATAATAAAGATATCAAAGAAAGCACAACGACAATACTTGATCCGGAAGGAAAGTGCATTCTAACTTATCAGTATATGCCATTTGGTGAGACATCACTAAAGGGAGATATATCATTTTACAATGAAATATGCTATACTGGCGGCACGTATGATAAAAGTACAAATTTATATTATATGAATGCGAGGTATTATAATCCTCAAAATGGAAGATTCTTGACACGAGATAGTTATCGTGGAGAAAATGATCAGCCAGAGACGTTGCATTTATATGCATATTGTGCAAATAACCCGATAAGCCGGAAAGATCCAAGTGGCCATTTTATAATAACTACAACAACAATTGTAGTTGGTGGAATCATTGTTACGGGTTTGACATTGACGGGGATGGTGTTATATAGACGTTTTGTGCCCTATCGTCCTACACCGGTATATCGTAGACCAGCACCTACCCCACCGGCAAAACCATATCGCCCAGCACCAAAACCTTATACGCCGGCACCGCAGCCATATCGTCCAGCACCTAGGCCATATACATCAACACCAAAACCAAACATATCGACTAAACCGTCTTATAAATCGATACCTAAGCCTAAAACTAAAGTAAAACCAAAGATTTCTTCGGGAAAAAAGAAAGAAAAAAATGATGTTGATCCTAATAGACACCCGGGGCAAAAAAGGGGAGGGCAACCACTTAAAGCTAAAGCTAGGCTGCAAAAGAATTTTCAGCCAAGGGGTAATAAACGTGGAGTACCAAAACCGAAAAAACACACTCCTGGTAAAGAGCATCGAAAGTATAAGAACTAACTGGTACAATATAAATTTAATAGCTGACATAAATATAATTCAGGTGTATGATGAAATTATAAAAACAAAAGAAGAGGCACTTGAGTGTGTTTGGAAATTCATGATTGCTGTTTACATGCCCCACTTTGTGGTATATTTACCCTGGATTTAGGTTACACAGCCAGCTGAGTTTCTTTTATTCGGGACAAATCTCCTGCAAACTGTGAAGCACATTTTACAGAAAGCAATTTTCAAACATGCTTTGGCAGAAATATAAAATGGTGAGTTTCTGGAATTATATGATGAAAATATTCCTAATTACAAGAATATCTGTTGAAAGGATGGTAAGCAAAATGTTAAAAAATTGGCTGTTTCAGCGTAAAGCAGCAGAAGATGAGAAGACAAAAAACATTAAAATTGTATATGATGCTGGAGTGGATAAGTACGTAAAAAATGTGATCTATAATTTTTGCAGGAATTTAGAGACAAATTATCAATTTGCTGCTCCGCTAAATATTTATGTTGAAAATAAACCATATGTAGTCGCAAGTGATGGTGATAAAGTTGTGAGTGTTTCCTGGCATCCTTGGAAATTGTATGAGAGAGAAGAATGCGCATATATAAAATTGGCGGCAGGCGACTATGCTGATCTTGCAAAAGAAAGGGGAAGAATCAATGCCGTTTATGCTATAATGCGACCGTTAAGCGATGCCATAGTAGCGTATCTTACATGGACGAAACACCCACATAAGCACTTCGACAGACTAAATCAGCTCATTGCAGGCGGATTTGCAAAAATTTATGGAAAAAGGCTGTTAAATGCTTATATGGAAAAAATAGTGGATAATGGTTTTTTATATAATGATTAAATTACTTGAGTCATATGATGAAAATATTCCTAATTACAAATATGTCTTTTGAACGGATAGCGATCAAAATGTTAAAAAATTGGCTGTTTAAGCGTAAAGCAGCAGAAGATGAGAAGACAAAAAACATTAAGATTGTATATGACGATGGAGTGGATCAGTACGTAAAGGATGTGATTTATAATTTTTGCAGGAATTTAGAAAGGAATTATCAATTTGTTGTTCCACTAAATATTTATGTTGTAAATAAACCACATCTAGACAACGAAGCTGGTGATAAATCGGTGTGTGCTTATGGGAGTCCTTGGAAATTGTCTGAGCGGGGCGCATATATAAAAATGGCGGTAGGTGTCTATGATGATCTTGTAAGAGAGAGGGGAAGATATGATGCTGTTTTTGCTATATTGGAGCCATTAAGCGATAAGATCATAATTTATCTTACATGGACGAAACAGCCATGTAAGCGTTTTGTCAGACTAAACGCGCTCTTTGCATGCATATTTGTATAGATTTATAAAGAAAGACTGTTGGAGGCTTATATGACAAAAATAGAGGATAATGGCTTTTTAAATGGTGATTGAATTGCTTGAGTCGTAGGATGAAAATATTCTGGCATTACAAAATGTCTGTTGAAAGGATGGCAAGCAAAATGTTAAAAAATTGGCTGTTTCAGCGCAATACTGTAAAAGATGAGAAGTTAAAAAATATTAACATAGTATTTGAAAGCGGAGTTGATAAGTACGTAAAAGATGTTATTTATAATTTTTGCAGGAATATAGAAACAAGTTATCAAATTATCGCACCACTAAATATTTATGTTGCAAATAAACCATATGTGATTGCAGAGGATGGTGATAAAGTTGTGGGGGTTTTCTGGCATCCCTGGGAATTAGATGACAGAGAAGAATGTGCATATATTAAACTGGCGGCAGGGGATTATGAGGAACTTGTTAGAGCGCGGGGGAAAATAAATGCTATTTTTGCTATATTATATCCACTAAGTGGTAATATTGTAAAGTATCTCACATGGACGAAACATCCGTATAACCATTTCTCCAGACTAAATAAAATGATTGCAAGAGGGTTTGCAAAAATTTATGGAGAAAGGATGCTTGATGCGTATATGACAAAAATGGTGCATAATGGTTTTCTGAAAAATGATTAGGAATAGAACCTAAAAATGTTAGAAATCAGGGATAAAATCCATAAATAGGATATTATCCCTTTTTAGCGACACTCACCTTCTTTGTTCTATAAAGCTTCATCATCAGACTTTGTGAGAATGGTTTAATTCCAACATCCTCCTGGCAGCATACTGGTCAATAATCAGGGTATCAATATACCCGCCCCTGACAGCACCCAGAACGGCTTCTGCCTTTTCCTCCATGCCAGCCACGCAGATCACTTCGTTCACTTTTCTGATATCATCCAGATCAATACCGATCATTTTCTGGGAAAGGCTTGTCAGGATTTCCTGTCCCTGGATATCGTAGAAGTGACCGCCGATATGTCCGATGGCGCCTTTTTCGGACAGCTTCTCCAGTGACGCGGGCTGGATGAAATCTTTCCAGGTTTTAAAGGCGATGGAACCGACACTAGTGAGAATTACATTTGCATTCCGTGCCAGATCCAGTGTTTTCTTAATATTTGGTTCCTGAATCAGACTTTCCCGCAGGGTTTTTGATTTTACAAAAAGGGGAGCGTAGATATAGTGGTAGGTCCCTCCATAGGATGCCGCAAGTTCTTTGGAGAGATCCAGAGAATCCCGCTCCGGTTTGTGGGTAATGGCAGCGCCCATGATGGGCACAACGGTAAGGGGAATATTTTTGCTGGTCTTAATTGCCTGAACCGTATGGTAGACCGTATTCCCCCAGGACATTCCCAAAATCGTATTCTTATCAATAATAGAATCCAGATAGTAGGCAGCGGCTTCGCCCAGCTTTTGCAGCACATAGGAAGAATTCTGCTCCTTCACCGAGATAATCCTAACATGCTTTAAAGAGAATGTCTCCATAAACTTCTGCTCCAAAGCACTGTTCCGTTCCCAGGGTTCATGGATCGTTATTTCTACAACCCCTATCCGGCGGGCTTCTTTCAGCATCCTGGATATCTTGGAACGGGAAGTATAGAACCGGTCGGCTATTTCATTCTGAGTCATATCGGAATTGTAATAAAGATTTGCTACGGCTGAAAGAAAATTCCATTTCTCCGTATCATTCATCATTTCATAATTTTTCACATCTTCCACCTCATGCAGCTCCTTTCCAGTCAGTATTCATAATGAAATCTAATAATCATATTAGCAATTATGGGGGCGTTTGTAAAGGAGATCTGTTGTATATTCAGGTATAAAGGGAGAGCTAAGAGCATGTCAACACGCTCTTAACTCTCCCTTCTGACATCCCTATTTCTGTCCATAATACGCATCTGCTCCGTGTTTTCGCAGGTAGTGCTTATCCTGCAGCACCTGGGGAGCTGGTTTTACGGAAGAGTTTAAGGTTTCGGTACGGTAAGACATTTTTGCGATTTCTTCCAATACCACTGCATTGTGCACCGCATCAGCCGCGTCTGTTCCCCAGGTGAAGGGCCCGTGATTGCTGCAGAGAATACCGGGAACGGACATTGCGTTTTTGGCAGAAACGGTTTCTATGATGACTAATCCGGTGTTTTTTTCGTAAGCAGAATTAATTTCTTCCGGTGTCAGGCTTCTGGCACAGGGGATTTCTCCGTAGAAATAATCTGCATGGGTGGTTCCGTAGCAGGGAATCCCTCTTTTTGCCTGCGCCCAGGAAGTTGCCCAGGGGGAATGGGTATGTACGATACCGCCGATATGAGAATAAGCTTTGTATAATTCCAAATGGGTAGGAGTATCGGAAGAAGGATTGTAAGCACCTTCAATTTTGTTCCCGTTCAGATCCATGACCACCATATCGGAAGGAACCAGCTTGTCATAGTCAACACCGCTTGGTTTGATTACAAACAGTCCGCTTTCACGGTCAATGGCACTTACATTGCCCCAGGTAAAGGTTACAAGATTGTATTTTGGCAGGTCCATATTTGCTTCGTATACTTTTTGTTTTAATTCTTCTAACATTATTTTCTCCTTCTATCAAAATCATTTTCACCAAATTCTTCGGCTCTTTTAAATTATATCCACAGTAAACGGAGACCCGCTGTCTCCGCCAGATGCACGTCTGTTAAAGCTAATCGCAGCCCACTACGCAGCTCACTACGAGTCGCTTCGCATACGTACACTTGCCGCAGACAGCAGGCAAAAGCAATTTTCAAACACGCTCAGATTTCTATATTTTCAATATCGTATACCGTGCAACCTCATCAATTTCCCGGTTTGTGGAAATGAGAATGTCTTCATTATTATATGAAAAGTGCATAACATTAGCGGGACCGCAGTCCTTATCCAGAATATCAGCATGATAGCAGCTGTCTTCAGGGTCATAGGTAAATGCGATTAAATTGCGCTCTCCCTGGCGGTGTCCGATGATTGCGGCAGGACCGCACTCCAGCATACCTCCCCAGATTGCATGGGTAAATGCGGATTTGACCGGATACTCATAAACAATGGAAAAGTGATCGCCCTGCTTTTTGTAGATGCGGATGGTGTCCCCGTGAAATGGTGAAAGTACCACTAATTCTTTGTCTCCGTCAGAATCCAAATCAACCAATACGGCATCACTGGCAGGTGTGTCAAGCAGTTGGATGATCTGCCAGTCTGCCCCGGGCTGTGCAGGCGGATAAAATTGGAAGACACCCTGTTCACATGAGATTACACAGGTCTGTGTATTTCCCATAGCTATTTTATAATAGCCATGGTTTTTCAGCATTCCATCTTTTAGTACGGTCATGGGCAGCTGATTTTCTTCGTTATAGGGACTTAAATCACGGGGGAGTTCTGCGACGTAGACTTTACCCGGCATGGACCAGTCATCTTTGTATGCGTGTCCGGATTTTAAGGTACAGGCAATCAGATAATTGATGCCCTGGTTTTCGATAATATCAAAACGGTGTACGTGGGGAAGGCATACCAAAGTACGGATGCCCCATGTTCCGGATTCATCAGGGGTGGCAATTACAATTTTAGCTTCTTTGGAGTCATTTGGTGAGTAGAATTTATGTGTAGCCAGAAACTGGCCGTTTGTGCCGGGAACCTGTACCATGGACATCACTCCGCCCGGCTCATTCCAGACAGTAGCTTCTTCCTTTCCATCCAGGTCAAATAATATACACCGGTCCGTTTTTTCAGCGGCAACTAAGAAGTGCTGGCTGCCATTGTAAGTCAAAGGGGCAATCGAGTAACACTTTGTAAGGTTTGAGATCACTTTTTTTTCTGCTTTTAACATATTATGCTGTCCTTTCTGCTTTTTTGTTTTCCTGAGGCGGTGGCGTAAGAAGTCCCGCCTGTTTCATTTTATCTTCCACAAACATTCTGGCTTCACGGATATTGTTAACGGCATCATCAAAGCTGTTGTTTATAGTATTATCTGCCCACATTTCAATTAAGAACATACCGGAATAGCCCAATTCCTTTAATTTTCGGAAAATATCCGTAAATCTGACGCAGCCTTCACCGAAGGGAACGCATTTAAAGACGCCGGGTTTGGTTTCTTTCACGTGTATGGCAACAATATCTGCAAAGCCAAGCTCCAGTTCCCCTTCCACATCGCTGCTGAAGTTGCTGAGGTTCCCCATATCCGGATAGATCTTAAAATATGGAGAAGGAATCTCCTTTAAATAGTGCATGGCGCGGACGATGGTGCCTACAAATTTTGTATCCATAATCTCCATTGCCAGTATGACACCCGCTCTTGCCGCCATGGCTACGGATTGTTTCATGCCGTCCAGAAAAAGGGCTTTTGTTTCTTCGTCCGATTCTTCGTAGTAAACGTCATAGGTTGCCAGCTGGATACAGCGGATGCCTAATTTTACAGATAAGAGAATCGCTTTTTCCATAATTTCAAATGCTTTTGCGCGGATATGAGGGTCTTTGCTGCCAAATGGATACTTCCGGTGGCCGCTTAAACACATGGTGGGAAATGAAATCCCGGTTTGCTCCATGGTAGATTTCAGAGCATCAATTTCTTCTTCACTCCAGTCCAGGCGACTTAAGCGTTCATCGGATTCATCAACGGATAGTTCCATATAATCAAAGCCTGCAGCTTTTGCAGCCTTCATTTTTTCCTCCCAGGTAAAGTCCCCGGGGAGTGCTTTTTCATATATGCCAATGGGTATCTTATGGATATTATACATTAATTCCACACTCCTTTTCTACATAAATTCTTATTAATTCCAGCATATCATATGGTGCGCACATGTTCAACAAATTCTCAGTTATTGCACATATGTGCAGGTGGGTTTGGATAGAATTACAGAATTCCACTTTGAAGATGGACATTTTGCGATTCTTCCTGTAAAATAAGGGAGAAAGTGTGAAGTGATCACTGTTTGAAAGTGTTCATCTTGTGATTCATTCGCACAGGGAAAGAAAGATACTTTTCTGCGTATATTTTAGCCGTATAAAACCGGCAGAGGAGGAAAACATGTTTGTAATTGCAGGACTGGGGAATCCGGGACGACAGTATGCGCATACGCGGCATAATGTAGGGTTTGACACAATAGATAAATTGGCGGACAAGTACCGCATCCGTGTAGATACGAAGAAATTTAAAGCATTGTGCGGCAGCGGGATCATAGAGGGACAAAAAGTAATTCTGGTAAAACCCCAGACTTTTATGAATCTGAGTGGTGAAAGCGTCCGTGAGGTCATAGACTTTTATAAAGTCGATTTTGAAACGGAGCTGATTGTGATATATGATGATATCAGTCTGGAACCGGGGCAGCTGAGACTTCGGGCTAAGGGAAGTGCCGGAGGGCACAATGGAATTAAAAATATTATTGCCCATCTGGGAAGCCAGGAATTTCCCAGAATTAAAATTGGTGTGGGAGAAAAGCCGGAAGGCTATGATCTGGCGGATTATGTGCTGGGACATTTTCCAAGGGAAGAGCGAAAGCTGATTGACGAACTGCTGGAAAGGGCAGGAGATGCGGCAGTCAAAATTATGACAGGAGATATGGCGTCGGCCATGAATGAATATAATAAGAAGGTGTGAGATGAAGACTTTTACGAGTCCACTAAAAAATTTAAGCGAGTTTGAGGATATCAGGCGGGAGCTAATGTATCATCAGGGAGTACTTCAGGTATCCGGTTGTATTGATTCGCAAAAATCACATTTTATGTATAGTGCAGGGGATGGTTTCCAAAAGAAAATCATCCTTACTTACAGTGATTTAAAAGCAAAAGAAATCTATGAGGATTATAAATTTTTTGATCCAAATGTAATGCTTTATCCGTCAAAGGATTTGATTTTTTACAGTGCCGATATTCACAGCAACCTGATTGGGCAGCAGCGAATAGCGGTTATGAAAGCACTGCTTGAAAATGACAGGGTTACGGTTATCACAACCCTTGCCGGCTGTATGGATCATTTACTGCCCCTGCAGTATTTTGCTGAGCATGTGCTTTGCCTGAAAAATGACAGCAGCATGGATCTGGACCGGCTGTCGGAAGAACTGGTGGGCATGGGCTATGAGAAAAGCAGCCAGGTAGAAGGCTTTGGACAGTTCGCAGTTAGAGGCGGCATTCTGGACATTTATCCCCTGACAGAAGAAAATCCAATCCGTATTGAGCTTTGGGGAGATGAAATAGATTCCATCCGCAGCTTTGATGTGGAAAGCCAGAGATCCATTGAAAATCTGGAAGAAATTAAAGTATATCCGGCGAATGAGGTAATTGTAGATAAAAAGCATCTGGAGCTGGGGCTGAAAAAGATTGAAGAGGAGTCTAAGAAACTCTATCAGACCCTGCGTAAGCAGATGAAGACGGAAGAAGCCCACAGAATCCAGGAGCTGACGGAAGAAATCAAAGAGCGGTTAACGGATTTCCGGGGAGTTACCGGACTGGACAGTTATATCCACTACTTTTACGACCGGGATGTCTCTTTTCTGGAGTATTTTGATCCTAAGGAAACGATTTTTTTCCTGGATGAACCTAATCATCTGGAAGAAGAAGGATATGCGGTTGAAGAAGAATTCCGGGAAAGTATGATGAACCGTCTGGCAAAGGGCTATATTCTGCCGGGTCAGACAGAAGTATTGTACAGCTATAATGAAATCATAGGCAGGCTGAATAACCGGAACTGCCTGGCACTGAGTACGCTGGAGACGGCAAAAGGGGACTGGAAGATCACAAACATGCATCACATGAATGTGAAATCGGTAAATCCCTATAATAACAGCTTTGAACTTCTGGTGCAGGATCTGCGCCGGTTTAAAAAAGACGGATATCAGGTGGTTCTCTTATCAGGCTCCAGAACCAGGGCAAAGCGGCTGTCAGAGGATCTCAGGGAATATGACCTGAACAGCTTTTACACGGAAGATCTAAACCGGAAGGTGAAACCGGGAGAAATTCTGGTAACCCATGGGAATACCCACAGAGGTTATGAATATCCGCTGATTAAATTTGTCATTATATCCGAAAGTGATATTTTTGGAAAAGAAAAGAAAAAGAAGAAAAAACGCAAGAGCTTTGAAGGCCAGAAGATTGAAAGCTTTAATGAACTGAGTGTAGGTGACTATGTGGTTCATGAAAATCATGGTCTGGGTGTCTACAAGGGAATTGAAAAAGTAGAGGTTGACCGGGTTACAAAAGATTATATGAAGATTGAGTACAGCGGCGGCAGCAATCTGTATATCCTGGCAACCCAGCTGGATGTGATCCAGAAATATGCGGATTCGGATGCAAAGAAGCCGAAGCTGAATAAGCTTGGAACCCAGGAATGGAATAAAACAAAGACCAGGGTGCGCAGTGCGGTTAAGGATATTGCCAAAGATCTGGTGGAACTATATGCTGTCCGCCAGGCAAGAGAGGGTTTCATCTATGGTCCGGATACAGTTTGGCAGAAAGAGTTTGAAGAGATGTTTCCGTTTGAGGAGACTGAGGATCAGCTGCTGGCGATAGAAGCGGCTAAGAAGGATATGGAAAGCACCAAGATCATGGACCGTCTAGTCTGCGGAGATGTGGGTTACGGAAAAACAGAGATCGCCATCCGGGCGGCATTTAAAGCGGCGCAGGAAGGAAAGCAGGTGGTATATCTGGTTCCGACTACCATTCTGGCACAGCAGCACTACAATACATTTGTCCAGAGGATGAAGGAATTCCCCGTGCGGGTGGACCTGCTTTGCAGATTCCGGACGGCGGCGGAACAGAAAAGGACGATTATAGACCTGAAAAAAGGGATGGTAGATATCATAATCGGAACCCACAGGGTCCTGTCAAAGGATGTGGAGTTTAAAGATCTGGGACTTTTAATCATTGATGAGGAACAGCGTTTCGGTGTTACCCACAAAGAAAAGATTAAGAAATTAAAAGATAATATTGATGTACTGACCCTGACCGCTACGCCTATTCCCAGAACGCTGCACATGAGTTTAATTGGTATCCGTGACATGAGCGTACTGGAAGAAGCACCTATGGAGCGTATGCCCATACAGACTTATGTGATGGAGTACAATGATGAGATGGTGCGGGAAGCAATCAACCGGGAACTGTCAAGAGGCGGACAGGTATATTACGTCTATAACAGGGTAAATACCATTGTTGAAATGACTAATACCATAGCCAAGCTGGTGCCGGATGCCAACGTGGCGTTTGCCCACGGACAGATGAAGGAACGGGAGCTGGAACGGATTATGTTCGACTTCATTAACGGGGAAATTGACGTGCTGGTGTCCACTACAATTATTGAGACGGGACTGGACATCTCCAATGTAAATACCATGATTATCCATGACGCGGATAACCTGGGGCTGTCACAGCTCTATCAGCTGAGAGGCCGAGTGGGAAGGTCCAACCGCACCGCATATGCATTTTTGATGTATAAACGCAACAAGATGCTCAAGGAAGTAGCGGAAAAGCGTCTCCATGCCATTAAAGAATTTACAGAACTGGGGTCCGGATTTAAAATAGCCATGCGTGACCTGGAAATCCGTGGGGCAGGTAATCTGCTGGGGGCAGAGCAGCATGGTCATATGGAAGCCATTGGATATGACCTTTACTGCAAGATGCTTGGTGAATCGGTTCGGGAATTAAAAGGCGAAAAAACAATTGAAGAATCCTATGATACGACAATCGACCTGGATATCGATGCATTTATACCGGAACGCTATATCCGCAGCGAGTTCCAGAAGCTGGATATCTATAAACGCATAGCAGGTATTGAAAGTGAAGAAGAATACGATGATATGTTAGAAGAACTGATGGATCGTTTTGGTGAACCGCCGAAATCAGTCCAGAACCTTCTGATGATCGCCAATTTAAAAGCCCTGGCACATAAGGGATTTGTGGTGGAAATATCCCAGAAGGGTGACTTTATTAAATTTACCATGTTTGAACGGGCATGTGTAGATCCGGTAAAGATCGAAGAGATGTTAAAGCGCTATAACGGAAAAGTGAAGTTCACCATTGAAGCAAATCCATATTTCGTTTACAGTAAGCCGCGAAAGAGCCTGAAAGATAATGATGATATACTCATGGTGGTAAGGGATATCTTAAATGATATTCTTCTCCTTCGGAATTAAAGAGCGAAATTTACGAAAATTACAGGAAAAAAGGTTACTATTCACGGCCAGGAATGCGCTGAACTGCGCATTCCGTGAGAAAATGATTCAGGAGTGAGGGGCGATTTTTGCGTGGCAAAAATTTAAATATCGCCCCGAATCGTTACTATGAGCGGCCTCTCCGGCCGTGAATAGTAACGAAAAAAGTGAACTTTAGGTGAAAAATGAACAAAAAGGATTGCGATGAATTTGAAAACAAGCTATAATATAAGGAATTGAGACATTCTAGGAGGAAACTTATTTATGAATAAGCTGGGTAAAAAACTTGTGGCTGCCGGAATCTGTATTTGTATGGCAGCAGCGTCCCTGACAGGGTGCGGAAATGTAAATGCAGATGCGGCAGTGGCAACGTTGGACGGGGAAAAAGTACCTTTCAAAATTGCAAATTTTATGCTTCGTTATAATCAGGCTCAGATGCAGAGTTCTTATGGTTCCATGTTTGGCGAGGATATGTGGAATACCGATCTTATGGGAAGCGGAACTCCATATGGTACCACATTTAAGACACAGATCATGGACAGTTTGGAAGAAATGCTGATCTTAGAGAAGCATATGGCTGATTATGATATTACCGTTACCGATGATGAAAAAGCCAAAATTGAAAGCTCTGCGAAGCAGTTTATGGAAGAGAATTCACAGGAAACAATTGATGAATTAACAGCATCCCAGGAGACCGTATCCAGGGTGTTAACACTTTATACAATTAACAACAAGATGAAAAAAGCAATTGAAGCAGAAGCAGATACAAACGTATCCGATAATGAGGCTGCTCAGAAGACGGTATCCTATGTATTATTCAGTACGGCTGATACCACAGATGCAGACGGCAATACAAAAGCTTTAACAGATGATGAGAAAAAAGCCTTAAAAGATAATGCCCAGAAAGTCCTGGATGCCGTAAAGGGCGGAAAAGAAATGGATGCAGCCGTAAAAGAGATAGATGAAGAAAAATCAGCTTCCACATCTTCTTATGGAACAGATAACGGAACCTTACCGGATGAAGTGAAGACAGCAGCAGACAAGTTAAAAGATGGGGAAACTGCAGACAGCGTGATTGAAACGGACAGCGGATACTATGTAGTGCAGATGAAGAGTACCTTTGACAAAGAGGCTACCGAGACCCAGAAAGAGACAATTATCAACCAGAGAAAGAGCGACAAGTACGAAGAAGTTTACACCGCATGGAAAGAAAAGGTGGAATTCAAAGTAGATGATAAGGTCTGGGGTAAGGTCACTTTTACAGATAAGGTTACGGTAAAACAGACGGAAACCGAAGCTCAGAGCAATGCGACGGAAGCAGGAAGTGAAGGAACCACAGGCACTGCAGCAAGTGAAAATTCTTCAGAAGCAGTATCCGAAAAAGCAACAGAGGCAGGTTCCGAAGCAGCGGCAACCGAAGCTGGTTCTGAGGCAGCAACAACAGAAGCAACAACAACGGAAGCAGCAACCCAAGCAGCGACAACAGAAGCAGTTGAATAAGTAAATAGAGTGATGGTATTAAAAAGAAGCGCCAGCTAAGTTGACGCTTCTTTTTTTGTGAAAATCAGATCTTCATCCGGAATTTATTTGCCAAAGGACACATTGATCTCCACTACTTCACTTTTGGTCCCCACACGCATATTCGGTCCCCAGACGCCTGCGCCGGAAGTAACGATATTGTGCATGTCGTCCTTCTTCAGGTACCCGTATGGATTTTCCCACAACAGGCCAATTGTAAGATTGCCAGGGAACATCTGCCCGTCATGAGTGTGGCCGCAGAGGTACAGGTCAACTCCCGCATCGGCTGCTTCCTGGAGGGCTTTTGGCTAATGGTCAATAAATATGACCGGTTTCGATTTATCTAACTTTTCGGTTAACTGGGAAGGGGTTTTCCTGGTCTCTTTATCCTTTTTGGTAACGGAATAATCCTCCCTTCCGGTGAGGTAAAAATTATCATTGATCAGAACCGTCTGATCTGTCAGCAGAGTAATGCCGGATGCTTTTAAGAAATCTACCATCTGGGTATCCGCACCGATCTTTTTTTGAGAGCCAAAGGTAAATCCGGCAAGGATGGGTTCTTCAATATCGTGATTCCCCCAACATGCATAAACACCGTATTTACTTTTGATCCGGCTCAGAGTCCGGGCAATTTCATCGGGATTTTTAATCGCTTCGAATTCATTATCGAAGATATCTCCCGCAATGCATACAATATCCGGTTCCATTGCATTAATTTTTGCTACCATCTGTTTCATATGCCAGCTGCCGATGCTGTAGCCAAGGTGCATGTCCGCCACCAGGGCGATCTTTAAGGACTGATCAGTGCCGCCGGATTTATCTATTGTCACATCATATCCTGTTTTATAAATATGCCGTGCATGGAGGGAACCATAGACACTCAGGGAAATAATGACTATGGCACAGACGGTACCGGTCAGCACAAAAGTTCTTCGGGAACGCAGTTTTTCCTGATCCACACATTTTAAATGTCGCATAATAATGCGAATCAGATCCACCACAGCTACAGTGAGCAGGATATATAGAAAGGTTCCAAGATAAAGATTACTTACCGTCTTTAAAAACCGATGGAGGATAACGGGTTCTTTGATCAGGAAAGCAGTTAACAGGGAGGTAGATACAAAAGCATAAGCTGCAATGAATACGACCCGAAACCATTTTTTCTTAAAATAATGGGTACATGCCCCCATCCATTTCAATATCCATCGAAGAATATAGAAGTTCACCAGGAGATAAACTGGTGATAAGAATAGTGCAATCATAATACTTAAGCCTCTTTTCTGTTTTGTTTGAAAAATTGTAACACAGAATCGAAAAAAAAGCACGGGGTTTAAGTTGCGAAGTGGGAAAAGTTGTTTTATAATAAAAAATATAACCGACAGAATGATTACAGATGGGTGGAATTAAATATATGTGGAAGCGTCAAGAACTTAAGAAAAAAGGGAAAAAGGTTCTGAAAAGGAATTACTGGGCTGCGGTAGCGGTCTGTTTTATTCTTGCCTTCCTGGGAGCGGAATACAGCTCATCTGCCACGGCTATCCACAAGTACAGCCAGCGGGAAGAGGACAGGCAGATAAACGAAGTGGAGGTTGTTAAACCGGAGAACAGGGTTGATAACTGGGAGACTCTGCGCAGGCTGATTCGGGGAAACGAGAGCAAACAGCCGCTGTTTGACCCGAAGATTGATGAATTTTTATCTTCGTCCTTTAATACCTTTACCGCTCCGGTATCATTTGTATTTAAGGTGGTACGTGCAGACAGCGGTCTGTTTGAACAATATCCGGTATTGGAGGTGCTGCTGATTCTGATTGCAGCAGGAGGAGAGCTTGCGTTTACACTGCTGGTAACAAATGTGCTGCTGGTTGGAGGAAAGCGTTTCTTCCTTGAGAGCAGGCTGGAGCCGGGGACCAGAATCGGAAGGATTACGTTTTTGTTTCGCAGGGGAAGGTTCTGGAATGCGGTCAAGGTCATGTTTTTTCGGTCTTTATTTACCGGATTATGGTTCTTAACCATTGTAGGAGGAATTATTAAGTATTATGAATATCTCATGATTCCATATATTCTGGCTGAAAATCCGCAAATAGACCGCAGGGAAGCATTTCAGCTGTCCAGGCAAATGATGAAAGGGCAGAAGTGGCGTACTTTTGTAATGGAATTTTCATTCCTGGGATGGGAGCTGTTGTCTGCTGTTACGTTTGGACTTGTATCCATATTTTTTACCAATGGATACAAAGGTGCTGCTATGGCAGAACTGTATATGGCGCTGAAAAATGACGGTGCAGAAAGTCCGGCATGATACTTTTTATATAATCATGCATTTTAAATGATGAAATGATACAGCTTTGGATGACAGAAAAAGGCGATAGGGCTATAGAGTCCTGTCGCCTTTTAGTGTCTGGGCTTTACCGGAGGAAGTTCACGGTCTTTTACCTCATCCGTTATCCCCTCTCCGGTATTGGGATGCACCATAGAATGAGCGGTATCCAGACTGAAAAATAAGATTAAAATAATACAGATTAATATTTTTAATAACGGTTTTATGCGCTTAAAGAGATTCCCCAGGAAAGGTGCGAGAAAATAAATGATGGCACATCCACCAAGCCCGAAGACAACGGAACCCTCCAGGCAGATCCGTCCGTTTATATTCAAAAAATAACCGCTGTAATCCCACCAGCGTATGCCTTTGGTCGTTTCCAGGAACCAACTGGTAAAATATTCGATTCCAGAGCACAGAAACATATTTAAAAAGAAGGTGAGGACAGGGCGGTGGAAGAACCGGCGCAGCAGAAGCAGTATCATAACGCCGCCGCTGCCGTAGATTGGAAGCCAGGGACCAAACAGTACGCCCCGGTTTACAAACTCCCCTGCCTGTGCGATGTGAAGCCCCACTTCCCATATCCAGCCGATAAATGAAAAGCTGAAAAATAAAAGAATCAGTGTGGTGGGACTGTATTTCATATTGTAATCAAAGCGCGGCGGTTCTATATGATGTTCCTCGAAAAAGGAATCAATAGAATCCGTTACAGCATTTGCCATTTTGTTTCTCCTTTGTAAGTTGCAGTGATGTTTTGTAAATATATTGTAACAGTTCAGACAGATCTGCGCATTTACTGCGCAGATCGTACGAAAACCTGAAGCATGCAGACATCCAGCCCTTCGCCGAAGGCGAATTTCAATGGGCTGGATGTGTAACAGTTCATGCTGTCTGAACTGTTACAATATATTTTATCACTTTACTTACACATTTGACAATACATATATGTGGGCTTTTAGAATTTGTGCAGGAAATGAAAGTAAATTGGGTTCTTTAAAGTTATTTTAAGGTTGGTCAGTTATAATCCTCTATGAAAATATAAAATTGGGGGTAACGTACATGTTAGGAAATGGAATAGATGAAAATGCGGTATCACAGGATTGTGATTTTTACCAGGAGTCACTGGTACTGTTGGAAGGTGCGGTTATAGAGCTAACGTCAAGATTGGATATTATACGGAAATACCGAAAAGCCCATCATTACCGGGATCCGATTGAATACTGCAAATCCAGGATCAAATCGCCTGCCAGCATGAAAGAAAAGCTATTGCGCCACGGCCTGGAGCCTACAAGGGACAATGCAATGACAAAAGTATATGATGCCGCCGGAATCAGGGTCATCTGTGCCTTCGTGGACGATGTGTATTTTGTGGCTAAGATGCTGCATAAACAGTCGGATATCCGGGTATTGGAAGAAAAGGACTACATCCACAATCCCAAGCCCAATGGCTACCGCAGTTATCATATGATCGCAGAAGTGCCCATTCATCTGGGAGATGGAATCTGCAGGGTATATTGTGAAATACAGATACGGACCATTGCAATGGACTGCTGGGCAAGCCTGGAACATCAGCTGAAATATAAGAAAAGGATTGCCAACCAGGAAATGATTGTAGGGGAATTAAAACGCTGTGCAGATGAGATCGCATCGGCTGACCTGAATCTGCAGACAATCCGGGATATGATTGAAGATGATCAAATTCTCTAAAGCGTGTCGCTAAACACGGATTCTAAACTGGAAACTGACGGAGATATGCGCAGAAAAAAGCCCGGATACACAAATTATACATAGAAAGGGTGTATAGTAGTGGAGAAATAGATAAACCAACTTAAGGAAGAACGGAGGTGGATACATGAGAATATTGCTGGCGGAAGATGAGATAGATTTATCAAAGGCGCTGGTCGCTATCTTAAAACACAATAATTATTCGGTGGATGCAGTTTATGATGGGGCAGATGCATTAGATTACGGATTTGCGCAAAACTATGATGGGATTATCCTGGATATTATGATGCCGAAAATGAACGGTTTGCAGGTACTGGAAGAACTTCGAAAAAGAGGAATAGCGACTCCGGTGCTGCTGCTCACTGCAAAATCTGAAATCCAGGACCGTATAGCCGGACTGGATCTGGGGGCGGATGACTATCTGACCAAGCCCTTTGCTATGGGGGAACTGCTTGCCAGGGTACGTGCCATGATGAGGCGCCAGTCAGAATTTACGCCCAGTACGATTACAATTGGAAATATAACATTAAATAAAGCAAACTATGAACTGTCCGGTGAGAATGCATCCTTTCGCCTGGGAAATAAAGAATTCCAGATGATGGAGATTCTGATGAATAATCCAACGAGATTAATTTCAACAGAACAGTTTATGGAGCGGATTTGGGGATATGATTCAGAATCAGAGATGAATGTGGTCTGGGTGTACATATCCTACCTGCGCAAGAAACTGGCTGCACTCAATGCAAATGTGGAAATAAAAGCCGCCAGAGGCGTAGGCTATACACTGGAGGAATGAGTTTGGAACCAAAATCGTTTCAAACTTTCTATTGGCGCAATCCGCAGATCCATCTGCGGTATGCAGGAGGTATAAACATGATTAAAAAGCTGCAAAAAAAATTTATATTGATTACCATGGGCGCGGTGGCTCTTGTGATGATTCTGCTAATCGGTGTAATTAATGCAGCGAATATCTATCAGATGAACCGGAAAATGGATGGAGTCCTGTATGTCCTTTCAGAAAATGACGGGAGATTCCCGGAATTTGAAAAGGACAAATCTGGTAAATTGAATGTGGGATTTGGCTTTGAGATGACGGAAGAGACCCAGTATGAGACCCGTTATTTCATTGTGGAATGCGGGATGGACGGCAAAGTGCTGCAGACAGACACCAGCCATGTAGCTGCGATTACCGAGGCGGAAGCAAAAGAATATACGGCAAAGGTGCTTGAGACAGGGAAGACAAGTGGATTTAATGGAATTTATAAGTATATGGTAGTGGAGAAAGACTTTGGAACACTGACGGTGTTCGTAGACTGCCGTTCCCAGATACAGATGGTGACTCTGTTCGCCATTTTATCTTTTGTAATCGCCATATCCTGTCTGCTGCTGATCTTTATCCTGATTTTCCTGCTGTCAAAAAAAGCAGTTCAGCCGGTGATAGAAAATATGGAAAAACAGAAACAATTTATTACCGATGCAGGGCATGAGATTAAGACTCCGCTGGCGATTATCTCCGCAGATGCGGATGTGCTGGAACTAAGTACCGGTAAAAATGAATGGGTTGACAGCATCAGAAGCCAGACTGCAAGGCTTGATAAGCTGGTTAAAAATTTGCTGACACTCGCCAAGATGGATGAGGAAAATATCCAGCTGGTTTTTGGGAATTTCCCGGTGAGCGAGGTGGTACTGGAAGCCGCCGCACCTTTTGAAGCAGTAGCGGAGCTGCAGAATAAGAGCTTTGAACTGAATATACAGCCTAATCTGATACTTCACGGAGATGAGGGAAGTATCCGCCAGCTGGTCACCATTCTGGTGGATAATGCTGTAAAATATGCCGAACCGGGGGGACAGATTAAAGTTTCTTTATCCACCGCAGGCAAAGCAGTCAGACTGGAAGTGTATAATACCGGAGTGGACCTTCCAAGGGACAATCTCAATAAGCTGTTTGATCGATTTTACCGCGCTGATTCTTCCAGATCCAGGGATACAGGAGGCTATGGAATTGGATTATCCATTGCCCGGAATATTGTAAAAACCCATAAAGGGAAGATCACGGTACATTGTGAAGGCGGTAAGTCAATCTGGTTTACGGTACTGCTATAAAAAATAAAAAATGCAAAATAAAGAAAATTTAAGCATAATTTCCTCCATTTTACAAATAATAGATCATGGGTACTAAAGTACGAACCATGAGAAAATAAAATGGAGGAATTAATTTTATGAAAGCTACAGGCATTGTTAGGAGAATTGACGACCTGGGTCGCGTGGTTATACCAAAAGAAATAAGAAGGACGCTTCGGATCAGAGAAGGCGATCCACTTGAAATCTTTACCGATAGAGAAGGCGAAATTATATTAAAAAAATATTCCCCGATAGGTGAACTGGGGGCATTTGCCAAAGAATATGCGGAATCTCTGGCCTACAGTACAGGGCATGGAGTCTGCATAACAGACCGTGACCAGGTAATTGCTACCTCAGGCGGAATAAAAAAAGATATGATTGGCAAATCGATCAGTAAAGCATTAGAACGAATTATAAATGACCGTGAAAATGTTTTGTCAAACCGTGATGACAAAAATTATGTAAAAATAACCGGAGAGGATATGGAAGAGAACCTTCCACAGGTAATCAGCCCGATCCTCTGCGAAGGTGATGCTATTGGGGCTGTAATTCTCATCAGCAAGGATGAGAAGGGAAAAATGGGTGATACGGAACGGATTGTAGCAAAATGTGCTTCGGGATTCATGGGACGTCAAATGGAACAATAGAGACATGCCTGTGGTATTCCTCTAATGGGGGCCCGGTAATCCGGTTATCGTAAGTTGAATTGCCAGGGATTACAGGACAAGACCAGATATGCTTGGGTTCGTAGGCATATCCGGCCTTGTTTTCTCTGGGAAAAATTAATTCCGCACGGCTTAAATATGCCACTATACAGTGCCTGATATCCGTGTCAGCAGGAGCATATGTTCATGGACTGCTGATGGTATTCTTCCAGGGTAAGGTCTGTGATGGTGAGATAATGGGCCAGAGGTTTTGTTACATAGCGTATGTGCCACGGCTCGTATGCATACCCGGTGATGTCTTCTTTTGATTTGGGATAGCGGATGATGAACCCATATAACGGCGCATTTTTAGCAAGCCAGATGCCTTCTTCCGTATCTGCAAATTCTTCCACCAGATCCAGGCCGACTCCGGAACAGGAGACATCTAAAGCCAGCCCTGTCTGATGCTCACTGCCCCCCGGTGGAGCTACGTAAAGCGGGTTTTTGTCCGGATTATAAAGCTCCATCTGACGGTAATAAGAACGATATCCGGAGATGCCGTAGAGATGGATTCCCTGATCCACAGCATGGGCGAAAAGTTCCCGTACCGCTTTGGCAGTCTGGGGCTCCAGAAGCCTTTTCGGATCATCCGGAAGGGCATCAAAAGGGACGCCGGGGTCTACAAGGGACGCCGGAACAGCACCCGGGTCTAACAGGTGGTGCCGGTTCACAAGAATATCATATTGGGACATAAAAAGACTCCTTTCATATAAGCTATATATGTATATGAAGGAGTCTTTTTATATATGCGTAAATTATGAAATCAGTCAAAAATCCCGCTCCGGTCTTTGCCAAATGAATCCGCCAGTGTGTCCGTTTGGATCGCTTCCCGCGGGAATAAATAAGTTTAGCAAATAAGATCAGTGATTTTTAAATACGGGACAGTGCATCCATGCTCATCTTTTCCAGCAGTTCGGATTTAATGCCGAACAATTTGTCCGAAAGGTCTACATAAACATCGTGTGGATTTACAAAACGTTTTGTCTCATCCCACAGAGTATCCAGTTCCGTTTTACAGTAATCACGGATGTCCATTACGGATGGGGAGGTGTAAATGCATTCCCCGCCTTTAAATACCGGTACTAATAATTCCCGCAGTTTAAATGTGCCTGCATGTATTTTGGTTTTCTTCCAGGTTTCCAGGGGATCAAAGATAATCATATCTTTTCCTTCGTCAAAAGTTTCGTCCGCCAGTGCGATCAGATCCGCTTTAATTTTACCGGCATTTTTATCATAGATGCGGTAAATCGTTTTATTTCCCGGGTTTGTAATCTTTTCCGTATTTTCAGAAAGCTTTATTTTGGGTATAAAGTCACCTGTTTCATTATCCAGTATAGCGGCCAGTTTATAAACGCCGCCAAATGCCGGGCAGTCCTTGGAGGTGATCAGATTGGTTCCCACACCCCAGGAGGTAATTTTACAGCCCTGTGCTTTAAGGCTGTCGATGAGGTACTCATCCAGGTCGCTGGACGCCGATATGAAGGCATCCTGGAATCCGGCATTATCTAACATTACACGGGCTTTTTTGGACATATAGGCAAGGTCGCCGCTGTCCAGACGGATACCATAGTTTTTAAGCGGAATGCCTGCTTCTTTCATTTCGGTAAAGATACGGATGGCATTTGGAACACCGGATTTTAAAGTGTCATAGGTATCTACCAGAAGGCAGCATGCATCGGGATATAAATCCGCATATTTTTTAAATGCGGTATATTCATCCGGAAAACTCATAATCCAGCTGTGGGCATGAGTACCTTTTACCGGCACATCAAAAAGCTGCCCTGCGAGAACATTGGAAGTGCCCACGCACCCGCCGATCATGGCTGCTCTTGCGCCATAGACGCCTGCATCCGGTCCCTGTGCACGGCGCAGCCCAAACTCCATGATACCGTCCCCTTTTGCGGCATATACCACCCTGGATGCTTTGGTGGCAATGAGACTCTGATGGTTAATAATTGTTAAAATGGCCGTCTCTACTAACTGAGCTTCCATAATAGGTGCAACGACCTTTACAAGAGGTTCTCTTGGGAATACAACAGTGCCCTCAGGAATGGCATAAATATCACCGGTGAACCGGAAATCCGACAGATAATTCAAAAAGTCTTCATCGAAGGTGCCAAGTCCTCTCAGATAGTCTACATCTTCTTTGCTGAACTTTAAATTCTTAATATAATCGATCACCTGCTCCAGACCTGCCGCAATGGCATAGCCTCCGTCTGAGGGGTTTTTGCGGTAAAAGGCATCAAAGACTACTACTTCATCCGTATGATTTTTAAAATAACCCTGCATCATGGTTAATTCATAAAAATCTGTTAATAGCGTTAAATTCATTGTACTCATAAAGTGCTCCTTTGTCTTAGTTAGTTGATACGAAACTCTTGTCTATAGTTATAACACATTGGTATCGTTTATCCAAGTGGGTTATTTGGGAGATGATCTCAAGCTGTATGTCACTTTGCTGTTTGGGGCTGTATTCATGGGGGATGACCAGGTCAAAGATCAGATTGATCTGGTTTTTGCCTTCTACCATGCGGAAATCATGGAATGAAAGACGGTCATCTATATTGGTTATGACGATTTCAATTTCCTGTTTCAGTTTTTGTATTCGGCTGTTTTTGGTCTCGATGGGATCCATGTGAATCACCAGAAAGATCCCCAGTTTTTTGCCAACTTCCCGTTCTGCCTTATCGATAACCTCGTGGGAAGATTCCACATTTACGTCATTGGGAACCTCGGCATGGATGGATGCCATGCTGCGTCCGGGACCATAGTTATGGATAATTAAGTCATGGCTGCCCACAATCCCTTCGTAACTTTCTACCATTTGTGTGATGTTCTGATACAGTTCGGGATCTGCCGGTTCCCCAATGAGCGGTTTTAAAGTATCTTTGGCAATGCCGATTCCCGCCCAGATCACAATTCCGGCTACCAGGATTCCCACATAACCGTCAATATTAATATGAAAAATCCCAAATACCAGAATGGAAATAATTGTAACCGAAGTAGTGATCACATCTCCCATGGAATCTGTGGCTGCAGCCATCATTACGGTAGAGTTAATGCGTTTGCCCAGCTTTTTATTAAAAAAGCCAAGCCAAAGCTTTACACCAATGGATAAAATCAGGATGATCAGGGATGATATCTGGAAAGATATTTCTTCCGGGTTAAAGATCTTACTGACGGAATCCTTGAAAAAAGTAAATCCCACTTCAATTACTAAAAATGCTACAATCAGTGCAGCAATGTATTCAATACGCCCATGACCGAACGGGTGGTCCTGGTCAGCAGGCTTGCTTGCCATTTTCACACCAATCAGACTAATAACGGAAGAGCCGGCATCGGAAAGGTTATTAAATGCATCTGCCGTAACGGAAACGCTGTGAAGTCCGATTCCTACGACTAGTTTCACAATGAATAACAGGACGTTGCAGAAAATGCCTACGATTCCTGCCAATGTTCCGTAAGCGGTCCTTACGATAATATTATCGGTGTCCTGAGGATTTTTAATAAAAGTTTTTACAAGTAAATTTATCATTATTATACCCAATGCGTATTGCAGGCATGCCTGCCCTTTCTTTTTCTCAAAAAATTTTTTTATGTATTCTGCTTATGTAAATTCAAATATGTGATTGATTATACTACTTTTCCCTGAAAAAGTGTTGAAAAATCGCCAAAAAATTGGTTTAAAAAAATTTTTTTAAAAAATTTGAAAAAAGTACTTGCTTTTTTGAAAAAGGTAATATATAATACATCGTGTTGTAACACATTGGGCTATCGCCAAACGGTAAGGCAACGGACTCTGACTCCGTCATTTCAAGGTTCGAATCCTTGTAGCCCAGCTATTTACAGGTTGTCTTTGATGAAGCTTTTCAGAGGTTCATTGAAAGGCGGCCTTTTTTGTTTTTTAGGTTTTTCAGACATGTTCCGGAGGTTTATAAAGTTTATTTAGAAACTTCCGGCTTTTGATTGCAGTTGGAGGCAGATATGAGTTATCAGTTTGACAGCAGGGTGCGCTACAGTGAGATTGGAATGGATCAGAAGCTGACGCTGAATGCGCTTGTAAATTATTTTCAGGACAGCAGTACGTTTCATTCAGAAGAGGTCGGTCTTGGTCTGACAAATCTGACGAAAAGGAACCGGGTATGGGTGCTCTCTTCCTGGCAGATTGTGGTGGACAGGTATCCCGGGCTTGGAGAAAAGATCACGGTACAGACATGGCCTTATGATTTTAAAGGATTCTATGGCAGCAGAAACTTTGCCCTTGCAGACGAAAAAGGAAAAAGAATTGCATATGCCAATTCCCTTTGGATATTTGTGGATACACAAAGCGGACATCCTTCTAAGATCAGTACGGCAGAGTCCGACGGATACAGGCTGGAGGAAAAACTTTGTATGGATTATGCCCCGAGGAAGATACCGGTACCGGCAGAATGCGTACAGATGGAATCATTCCCGGTGCTGAGATGCCACCTGGATACCAACCGCCATGTGAACAACGGACAATATATACAGATGGCAGAAGAATATCTCCCGGAAGATTTCAGTGTACATCAAGTTCGGGTGGAATATAAAAAATCTGCAGTTCTTCATGACCTTATTATACCCAGGGTTCATGCAGAGGAAGGGCGCATTACAACGGCTCTTTGTGATGAAGAAGAGAAGCCTTATGCAATTGTGGAATTTACCGCACAGGCGTAATATATGGAGGAAGAAATGCTGGAATTAGGAAAAAAGCAGGAATTAGAAGTTGTGAAACAAGTGGATTTTGGAATCTATCTGGGACAGGGTACCGGAACGGAAGAACGGGTGCTGCTTCCCAAAAAAGAAGTTCCAAAGGATATTAAGACAGGAGACCGTCTGAGCGTTTTTTTATATAAAGATTCAAAGGACAGGCTCATCGCTACTACCAGGGAACCGATGCTGGAAGTCGGCGGACTGGCTGTGCTCACGGTCAAAGAAGTGGGCAAGATCGGAGCATTTTTAGACTGGGGACTGGAAAAAGACCTTTTACTCCCGTTTAAAGAGCAGACGAGAAGGGTACGCCAGGGCGAAGAATGGCTGGTAACGCTTTATATAGATAAGAGCAGCAGGTTATGTGCAACGATGAATGTATACGAGGCCTTAATCACAGATTCTCCTTATAAGAAGGATGATCATGTAATCGGCGTGGTCTATGAGATCAGCGAGGAATTTGGTGTATTCGTTGCAGTTGACAATAAATATTCTGCATTGATACCAAAGAAAGATGCCGCAGGAAATTATCAGGTGGGCGACAGCATTGAAGCCCGGGTAACTGCTGTGAAAGAAGATGGTAAGCTGGATTTGAGTACCAGGGAAAAAGCGTACCTTCAGATGGATGAGGACGCGGAGAATATTATGAGTGTAATAGAAGAGTTTTCGGGTGTTCTGCCGTTTACCGACAAAGCTTCACCGGAAGTAATCAAGCGGGAATTCGGACTGAGCAAGAATGCATTTAAGCGCGGCGTGGGCAGGCTTTTAAAAGAAGGCCGCATTGAAATTACCGAAAGGTCAATCCGTAAGGCTAAATAGAAACTAAAAGCAATTTTCAAACACGCTCTGGCAGGAATAAAATAGATGACAGAATAATAAATATAGAGGGTCAGGAGGAAAAACACATGAAAACAGCAATCAGCACAGACAAAGCACCAGCAGCAATCGGACCATATTCACAGGCAATTGAGGTAAACGGAATGATCTATACATCCGGTGTGATTCCGGTAGTTCCGGCTACGGGAGAGATTCCGGAGGGCGTGGAAGCCCAGGCAGACCAGGCAATCGGGAATCTGGCAGCCTTACTGGAAGCAGCGGGAACTTCAACTGCAAAGGTGATCAAGACAACGGTATTTATTAAAGACATGAATGACTTTGGAAAGATCAATGAAATTTATGCAAAATATTTTACCGAAACTTTTCCGGCACGTTCCTGTGTGGAAGTTGCAAGATTACCAAAGGACGTCCTGATTGAAATTGAAGCAGTTGCTGTGAAATAATAAAAAATATTTGATTTTAGTCCGTAAGTAGTTTATAGTACTAGTAACACCTTTGTGTAAAACTAGTAAATACAATATAGTGATTGGAAAGGAGATCTGGGGATGAAAGTACAGAATATAACCAACATTGAAAAATTTTTTGAGGTAGTAGACAGCTGCAGCGGTAAAGTAGAACTGGTAACAGGTGAGGGCGACAGACTGAATCTGAAATCAAAGCTTTCCCAATACGTATCTATGGCGAACATCTTTTCAAATGGCGAGATTCCGGAATTGGAAATCGTAGCTTATGAAAAAGATGATATCGACAAATTAATCTCATTTATGGTTAATAACTAAGTTTTGCAGAGCTGTCTCCAACGGGGACGGCTTTTTTTAAATGGATTTTTATAGAATGTTTATTGTTATTAAGGTTATTATTTGATATAATGACCAAAAGAGTAAATAATAAATTTATCAGCAATTAAGAAAAGGAGAAAAATTTTGGATTCATTAGACTATTATGAGCGATATGCAGGCGTGTATTATGAAAACACAGTAGATCTTGACATGCATGAGGCACTGGACAAGTTTCTGTCATACCTTCCTGAAAATGCAGAGGTATTAGACCTTGGCTGCGGTTCCGGCAGGGACAGCCTCTATCTGGAAGAAATGGGCTGTTATGTAACGCCTTTGGATGGGTCGGAGGAAATGTGTAAGCTGGCAGAGATTAACACAGATAAAGAAGTCTTACATATGACTTTCGAGGAGATGGAATTTGATGAGGTGTTTGACGGTATCTGGGCATGTGCTTCTTTACTTCATGTGGAAGAGAAAGATATGGACCGCATTATGGGGAAAGTGATTCAGGCGCTTAATCCGGGAGGAATCCTGTATGCTTCATTTCGCTATGGTGAATCTGAGGAATTCCGCAACCAGCGTTTGTTTCATGACTATACAGAGGATTCTCTGCATCGCATGTTAAAACGCCAGAGAGGCATTAAAATTATAGAGATCTGGAAGACGGAAGATATTAGAAACAGTCATCCGGACACAGAATGGATCAATGTATTAGTAAAGAAAAAAATGACTGAATCAGGCGAGGACTTCTATGAATAAAATTAAAAATATTAACCGGCTGTTCCTGGGAATGGTGATTTTTGCTTTTCTGTTTTCCTTTGGTATCGGATTTTTTGTAACAGGGCTTGGCACAGAGATGGCTATGATTTTAGGACAGCTGATGTATTTGATACCAATCTTGTTTTATATTCTGGTTATGCGTGTACCGGTGAAAGAGGAAATCCCATTCAGGAAAATTAAATGGTCTACGGCATGTATGGTTGTTTTGTTTGTCGTACTGCTGATGCCGCTGGTTTCATTTTTAAATTTATTTTCCATGCTGTTTGTAACAAACCATGTCAACGCCAGCGCTCAGGAACTGAATACGAATCCTTTTTTGGTAAATCTGCTTCTGGTTGGTGTAATGCCGGCAGTTTCAGAAGAATTTATGTTCCGCGGTGTATTTTATGGCAGCTACCGTAGGAAAAACCATGTACAGGGAGCCATTCTGTGCGGTCTGGTCTTCGGTATGGCACATTTAAATGTAAACCAGTTTTTATATGCGTTTGTGGCAGGTTTTGCGTTCTGCCTGCTTATGGAGGCCACCGGAAGTATTCTGGCACCGATGTTGGCTCATTTTGTAATTGATGCATGGAGCGTGGTGGTACTGGAGCTGCAGAAATTGTTGTACCAGGAGATACCCCAGCTATCGGATGCAGTTCAAAGCACAAGCCTGACATCCGATACGATTCTGACGGCACTTCAGGGCGTGGCAATTGCAGCGGTGATTTGTACAGCCTTAGCGGGATGTGTACTTTTCTGGATCAGTAAGCACTGCAAACGGGATATTCATTTCGTTTCTATTTTCCGAAATGCATTCAAAAAAAGAGAACCGGAAATGTCTGCTGTTACGGCAGCCGGTGAGCTGCAGGCTGCAGGGCAGGCAGAAAACAGAAGGCTGGTTACACCTTGTTTTGTAATCGGTGCACTCATTTGTATTGTTCAGATGATTCAGGTAGGTTAACGAGAAAAAAGTAAATAGCAACTATCTTAGAGCGTGTTTGAAAATCATTCCCGCCATCTGCACGCCCCACTTAGCGGCATATTTGCCCCGAATTCAGGTTACGTAGCCCGCTACGCGCCCTTCATCCGGAACAAATCTCCCGCAAAGTGTGACGCACAGCTGCCAGAAAGCAATTTTAAAACACGCTCTAGAGCGTGTTTGGAGACATTGCAGGACTGGATATACCATTGGTATAACGGGGCATGTTATCAGGCACGTTCTGGAATTGAGGTATAGATGAATTTTACACATTTACACGTCCATACAGAATATAGTCTGCTGGATGGATCGAATAAGATAAAAGAATATGTAGCAAGAGTGAAAGAATTAGGGATGAACAGTGCGGCGATTACAGACCATGGTGTTATGTACGGCGTAATCGAGTTTTACCGGGCTGCAAAAGAAGCAGGTATTAATCCGGTCATCGGCTGTGAAGTGTATGTTGCGCCTAATTCCAGATTCGATAAAGAAGCGGCCGGGGGCGATGACAGATATTACCACCTGGTCCTTTTAGCGGAAAACAACATTGGATACAGTAATCTGATGAAGATTGTTTCCAAAGGCTTTGTAGAAGGGTTTTATTATAAACCACGGGTGGATATGGAGGTTCTGGAGACTTACAGCGAGGGAATTATAGCACTTAGTGCCTGTCTGGCTGGTGAAGTACAAAAATATCTTGTGCGTGGAATGTATGAGGATGCAAAAAAAGCGGCGTTGCGTTATGAAGGCATATTTGGAAAAGGAAATTACTTTCTGGAGCTTCAGGATCATGGTATTCCGGAACAGAAAATGGTAAATCCCCAGCTGCTGCGTATGAGTAAAGAGCTGGATATCGGGCTGGTAGCAACCAATGACGTTCACTATACCTATGCAGAAGATGAATCCCCCCATGATATCCTGCTTTGTATCCAAACGGCAAAGAAGCTGGATGACGAAGACCGTATGCGCTATGAGGGAGGACAATATTACGTCAAATCCCCGGAGGAAATGGCGAACTTATTCCCGTATGCGCTTGAGGCACTGGAGAATACCCAGAAAATCGCAGACCGCTGCCATGTGGAGATTGAGTTTGGAGTCACAAAGCTTCCAAAATATGATGTTCCCCAGGGGTATACCTCATGGGAATACCTGAATAAGCTCTGCTTTGACGGCATGGACGAACGTTACCAGCCTGTTACGGAGGAGCTGCGGACACGACTGGAATATGAGCTTGGTATTATCAAGGAAATGGGGTATGTGGATTATTTCCTGATTGTGTGGGACTTTATTAAATATGCCAAGGACCACGATATTATTGTAGGACCGGGGCGTGGATCGGCTGCAGGAAGCCTTGTTTCCTATACGCTGGGTATCACCACCCTGGATCCCATTAAATACAGTCTGCTGTTTGAACGTTTCCTGAATCCGGAACGTGTATCCATGCCCGATATCGACGTGGATTTCTGTTTTGAAAGAAGACA
>NZ_JAWYAJ010000538.1:0-2226 GCF_034124845.1 Robinsoniella sp. | reverse complement strand
GAGCACTTGACTTTTAATCAAGTTGTCCGGGGTTCGAATCCCCGATGTCTCACTACTTTAGAATAGCGGAAAAGCCTTTAAATACAGGCGTTTCCGCTGTTTTTTGTTTAGGTACAGGTGCCGTAATAATCTTACAGGCGTATTTAAACTACACAAAAAGTAACCGCCCCAAGCCAAAGGTTGCGGTTACTTTTTTAAAGAAATCAACCAGGGCTGACCGTCTATCTACGTCCCGCGGGCAGTCCCTTACGCATCCTTCATCCGGGATTAATCTCCCGCCCGGCTCAATGATACAGGATCTCGGAATACAAATAAATAACCTCCACAGGCGTGTCCGGATTTTCTATACGGTAAAACAACTGGCTGATCAGCCGCTTGCCAAGGGCAGAGGTGTTAATATTAACAGTTGTGAGGAAATCCTTCATGTCTATATAGTCGGAAATGTTGTCATAGCCGGTTACGATCACTTCTTCCGGGACGCGGATGCCCATGAGCATCAGTTCCTGATAGACGACATGGGCTACGAAGTCACTGACACATACAAATGCATCCGGCAGTTTCCGAAGACCTGATAAATAAGTATGTATTTCTTCTACGTAAGTTTCAATTCCAATGGTACCTGTTTTGCAGTAGGCAGGTTCCATACGGGATGCATGTTTGGCTATGGAAGCTGCGTATCCTTCGTAACGGAGTTTGTTAGTCAGGGCATAGTTGATATCTCCGATAAACCCAATTTTTTGCCGGCCTGAGGCAAACAGATAGTCGGTAATTTTCTCCACGGAGCTTTTTCCCTCCAGCAGAACCATGTCTCCGGTCAGCGTATCCAGAGAGAAATTGGTTACGGCATCCAGAAATACTTTTGGGATGGGAAGGCGGTTCAAAATGGACAGAAGCTTTGCGTCGTACACGTTAAGAATGATAATCCCCTGCACCTGCCCGGAAGTAAGCGGCGGGGGCAAAATATAATCGTCCGGAATTTCGGTGGGAACATAGGTGTACATCAGGCTGCATCCGGCTTTTGTGACTTCCTTTGCAATTTCATGGATGATGTTACTCCAGAACACGGAGGAATCTGGTCTGGATACCACAACGGATATGGTGGCGCTGTCATGGACGGTGTTGGATTTCAAAGCCGGGTGATTCTGTACCCCATTATTTGTAAACGTTTCCGGCAGAGGGTAGCCAAGCTGAGCAGCCTCGTTTAGAATCATACTGCTTTTCACTTCGGAAACGCCGGGATGATTATTCAGTACTTTCCAAACGGTGACGCGGGAGACACCCGCAGCCTCTGCAATATCCTGCATAGTTGGTTTTTTCATAATTATATACCTCGCACATCAGATAAGATGTCTGCGTGAGTAAGGAACCCCCTTAAGCAGATATCTTTTTTTATTATTTTACCAAATCACAATAAGTTTCGCAATAGGTTTTGTTAAAATGTTAAAAATAGTGTTAAAAATGTTCTGGGAAGTAAAAAATAATCTTGCATATTAAAATAACGGATCGCGGTAATTACAAGAGCCCTCAAAGAATGACTCGATGGGGGCACATTAACTTGTGATATCCGCGGTTTTTTAATACTCATTCTATTGGGCTGCTGTCAGAATCAATTCTAAAACACACTCTTTTACGCTGCCATAATCCTGTAAACGGAAGCGCTGTTCAGAAAGAATGATAAATATATTGGAAAAATAAAATTTAACATTATGTTAAAAAAATTCATTTTCAATATACATTATATAATAAAAAACTCATCCTTAATTGTGCAAAATGTTAAAAAATTACAAAAATGCATTGTTTATATTGACAAATATATATACTATATGTAAAATAATAGCAGATATAGCGGTTATCAAATGTATAATTTTTGTGTACTTTGTTAAAAGTTATGTTAAATTATAGTAAACAATAAATAGAAAAGGAGAGACTGAAAATGAAAAAAGACGATAAGGTAAACAACAAACCCGTTAAAGTAAAGAAAACACGGAGCAAAACTGCTGTAAAGGGGGATATTTCACTGTGGATGTTTGTCCTGCCGGGTTTAATTCTGACTTTTATCTTCAGCTATATTCCAATGTATGGTGTGCAGATAGCGTTCCGGGATTTTAACCCAAGGCTGGGGTTTTTGGGAAGTCCGTGGGTTGGGTTTAAATATTTTATCCGATTTTTTGAATCTCCTTATTTTGTAACTACTATAAAGAATACCTTTTTAATCAGTATCTATTC
>NZ_JAWYAJ010000537.1:0-5843 GCF_034124845.1 Robinsoniella sp. | reverse complement strand
GTTCAATAAAAAAACAGGAAGTTTTATATTTCTTCGTGGCAAATGCAAATGCATCCAGGCGGATTAAAGAACCGCCGTTATTCATGAGGAACCGAAGAGACCGCTCTACAAATTCCCAGGTAACCGATGATTCCATATTTAAATCCATTTGTTCTTCGCTGAAGGTACACCAGATATGTTCATGGGTACCGTCAAGAAAAGTGATATCCTCACAGGGCGCATGATTTTTTCTTTTATTCAGCATTGCAACATCTTCGGGCGAAGGTTCGCCTTCTGGCCAAAATTCTTTGAAACGGATAAACATATCTCTGAATTCAGACTTCTCATGTTTTTCTATAAAGTCTTGAAACTGGATGGATTGTCTGGATAAATGGTTAATCATAAAATCAAACATTAACTCATAATTTTCTGACAATGCATGAATATTATCCCAATCGCCAAATGCCGGTTCCACCTCCTCATAGGTAACAGGGGCAAATCCTCTGTCACCGGTGGAAGGAAAAAACGGAAGTATATGAACTGCGCCTATTTCTCTGGAAAAATATCTGTCCAGCAATTCTTTTAACTCTTTTAAATTCTTACCAAAGCTGTCTGCATAGGTAATCAGCATTATTTTATTATTCATTTTTATAACCATTGCATATAGCAGACAAACTGCTATACTGCCACGTAATCTGCAGACGGACTGCAAGTGGCTTCCTTTCTTCATTCTTCCAATCACAAATCGGAACGTAGATCCCTAAGAGTCCTGGGCGTTTTTTATCCGGGAACGACCTGGGGTTCCCCCAGAACTTTAGACATGATGATAGTCTTTGCTATGCTTTCCAAAACTTCCATTTTATTATAAGCATCTGTCAGATCTTTCCCATACGTTAAAGCTCCATGGTTTTTAAGCAAAACCGCATTGGATACAGGCACATGGGGCCTGATCGCCTCCGCCAGAGCCTGCGTACCGGGGGGTGCATATTCCGCCAGTGCAATGTCCGGCAGCATCATTGTGGTTTCAATCAGATAATTATCCGGTATATTTTTTCCCGCAAGGGCAAATGCAGTTGCGAATACCGGGTGTGTATGGATCACTGCTTTTACATCCGGTCTCATCTGATAGATTAATTGATGCATCGGATATTCTTTTGATGCACGTCCATTTCCCTCCACCGTGTTTCCGGACAGATCCAGTACTATTATATCTTCCGGAAGTAATAAGCCTTTATTCATCCCGGACGGTGTGAGTAAAATATGGTCTTTGGATACCTTACTGCTGATATTACCATCACAGGCAGTTACTAAGTTTCGCTGATAGAGCATATGACAGATACCTGCCAATGCTTCTTTTTCTTCTGAATACACAAAATTCCTCCTCTGCGTGCAAAGCGCGTTTGACCATTCATTCCCGTCATCTGTCAGAATGTAATTTTAAACACACTCTTATGCATCTTTTGTTTGAACCATCAAGACAACACTCCCCGTTTCCTGCATACAATCAACCTGATACATATATCCCGTACCTTTCAGGTCTGCCGTTTTGTCTTTTCCATTTACGAACACTTTTTCTATTATCTTTTCCGAATAAAATGCAGCCATTCCACCCTGTTTGAGAATCGCCATTGCCATATGCGTTTCATACTTTACTTCCATTATGGGGTGAAAGCTAATATATTTGTCTAATAATCCGCAGAAAATAACATCCTCCTGATATGGCAGTATCAGATGACATGCTGCCCCATCCGTTTCCAGGGATATTTCTGTTTTTTGTGCTCTGTCCATTATCATGGCATCTCCCTGGTAGTAATCATATACCAGGAACCGTTCTCCTTCCAGATCATAAATATCTGCTGGTGATATTGTGCCTTTCTGCCTGCACGTGGTGATGTTAAATGAAGCAATTACCCCTGCTTTACGCCCTTCCCCACATCCTGCCACATTGGTAAGCTTACAGAAACCTTCTCTCCCCGGATCTTTAAAGATACAATCCGGCGATGGTTTGGCACCCCGGTCCATTCGTAATATTCTGCCGTCCCGGTACACTAATGGCTCTATGGCTTTTCTGTCTGTTTCCCCAATGCGATCACTGATATATACAGGTCCTCCGCTGACTGCCCTTAATAAACCATGCTTCCCGGAATCTTTGTGAGAAGTCCAGAACATATCCCAGTCCAGATAATATAATTCATCATGATACAACGCATTGTATGCATTCTGCTGCAGATGTTCCCTGAATCCATCTGCCTGGTCCGGAACAAAATCATCACTGTTACGGGAAATTGCAGAGCCCTGGCGGCCTAAGATATTTTCCATTGCCATACCCATACAGTTAATCAGTCTTCCTCCCATGTAAGCGGCGGCGGCTCCTTCCAGCGCCATATGCGTCTGTGCTGCCGCCTCTGGAACAGGCTTGCTGTTCTCATAATAATTCTTTATGGCACTTTGCCCGTCTACCTTGACAAAATCAATACCATCCCTGCGAAGACGTTCATACCAGTCCCGGAAGAAACCATATCCCCGCTGTGCTTCCGGATAAGGCAGCAGTTTTCCATTAGCCGTAACAAACAGATTCTCTTTTTCTTCCTGCGCAGCTTGGCTTCCCGGCTCTATGCCTCCCCAGTAACCGCCAAAGGCATGCCAGACACCAAACCATTTAATGTCGGTGCTGCTTTTGATGTCAGACGTCATTTCTGAAAATCCCCTGGGGAATTTCTCTATTTCCGGTTCCAGGCTGTAAAGCCGCTGGTCATGGACAGACAGCCAGCCGTCATCCATCAGCATCCATCTAGCCGGAACATTTTTTTCTTTTAACTCTTTTGCCTTTTCCTTTACTTTCGCTTCTGAGATATCAGTATAGAAAGCATCCCAGCTGCACCATCCCAGGTACTCAAACATCTCCGGATAGTCCTTCTGGGCTTTTTCCGGTATCCCCTTTAATTTTGCTGCTTCGTGGAAAGCGCAGTTTACAGCAGAATACAGTTCTTGCCCTTCCGTCATCAGAAATACCGGTTCACACAGCCGATTTATTCCCGCCATATAAGCTGTCATCGTCAATGTGAGTATCCCATTCTTTTCTCCCTTTGCGTATGCTTTGTATTTGTTTCCGGAGAGGGGGAGCAGATATCCTGCCCCATCTTCATATTCCATAAACAGGGATTGGGTTCTGTCCGGAATTTTACCAATATCATCCGTGAATTCCGGCCTGGTCCACCAGTCACGATGCAGATACATGGCTGTGACTGCCCGGGGATTCTGCTCTAATTCTATTTCCAATGCGACCGGCTCATGAAGATCCAGATTGTCATTTTCCCGGAAAGGCTGGTTCACCAGTTCCAGACTCAGGCATCCGGATATCACTTTCCCTTTTTTTCCAATGGAAACCTCTGCCTTTCCTTTTTCTTCTTCAAATAAATAGATCTGTTCTCCATCCCGCTCACTTATACCGGTATGCTGCCATACATGTTCCCCGGATTTCTGACAGCGAACTCTTAAGTTTATATTTTTGATACCCAGATTCATCCTTATACCTCCTGAATAGTGTGAGCTGTCTTATAACACCGTTACTCTGACATCCCAATTTTCCAGTGCCTCCCCACGTAAATTCGTCGATATATTGTGCCTGATATCTGTGCCAGATGTGCGTGTATGAATCGACGGCGTAGTGGGGCTGCGACGTTCGTTTTGGTTGTTATCAGACTCCTTTTTCCTGTCCGTCACCCTGTAATTTTCCACTTCCAAAAAGGTGCCGGCTTGTTTTGGAATCAATAAGAAATGCAATTTTTTTTCTTCTCCTGGAAACAGCAGCACATCATTATCGGTTCCTAAGAGATAATAATCATCTCTCACCAATTCGATTCCAACCTCTGCTGCGGCTTCCTTTCCGGTATTTTTTATTACAATTGTCTTTTCCACCCTTGCCTCCGGCAATCTTTTATGTTCTTCATGCAGCACTTCCACGGTTCCACCACTGCAACGCAGAGGCTTTAAGATGTCTTTCTCCAGGCTGCTGAAGGTATAGGTATTCTCCGATATGCACCTGCTGCCACTTCGCAGCTTTAGGGTTACAAAGAATATCCCTGTCTCTTTTGGCGCATGAAAAAGGGCTTTCCCCATAACAAAAGCACTGTTTTGGGGGATATTTCCGCTTAAAACAACCTTAGAAATCCTTTCCCCGGACAGATTTCGTACCAGCACTTCTGCCTGGGCCGGAAAGCTTTCACCGGAATTAGATACTACGATATCCTCTGAGATTTCTTCATCCGGAGCATAATTCAATTTCCTATATGTCATGGAAATATGCTGTCTTTCATAAGCTCTTTTTACCTGATAATATGCTGATTTGGTTTCGCCGAAATAGTCTATCAGGTTCGTGCAGGAAGCATTGGGCCAGGGTTCATTCAACTGCCAGATAATGGTGCCGCTGTTCTGAAATGCGCGCCTTCTGTCTGCTTCAATCATAAAACGAAGTCCCTCAGACTGCATAAACTGGCTGCATTTTGTAAATAGCATCAGGTTCTGCTTCGTTTTATCTATCTCACCAAACATCTCCACATCCCGCAGATACGTTCCCCACCATTCGCCATGATGCTGCCAGTTCAGGTCACCGGACATAAGCGTAGGTTTTCTGGACTCTTCCGGAAGAAACTTCTCCAGACTTTTTACACTGCTGGTTCCATCCATTCCGAATTCACTGTGAAACAGGTTATCGGACTGTCCATATAATTCATAATGCTCCGGATTTCCTTCGTATCTCCAGTTTCCATGCACATCATGGCTGACACCCTTTTCTCTGGTGATAAATTCTCTGGGCCCGGAAGCAGACGTTGGCAGAAAAAGACGGGTGCCATCATAAGTTTCCACAATGGACTTTAGCAGAGCTATATTTTTATTGGATCCGGAGACGGGCCTGTCTGCTTCTTCCATCAGCTCATTTCCGCCGCTGTATACCATTAGTGCAGTATGATTGCGTTTCTCCAGTACCGCAGCTTTTGCATTAGCTTCCAGTAGCTCCAGAAATGTGTCATCCTCACAGGGCTTGTTGTCAATCCCGGAACTGGACTGGATAAATTCCTGCCAGATCAGAATACCGTTTTCATCACAGAGATCATAGAATATTTCCTTCTCGATCAGTCCGCCGCCCCATACCCGTACCATATTGACTCCGGCATTTACCATTGCTGTAATCAAATATGCATACTGGCTTCTGGTTACATTTCCATAAATATGATCCAGGGGCGTTAAATTGACCCCTTTGATAAATGTTTTCTTTCCATTTACAACAAATGTATATGGCAGTGCACCGTCATGCTCCTTTTCGTTATGCGCATATGAAAAAGAACGGATTCCCACGTGTTTTGTATTTGAATATAATACGCGGTCTCCATCCCAGATACTGCATGTAACCGGATAAAGGGGCTGTCCCCCGTCACCATTCGGATACCATAACTGCGGATCAGAGACCAGAATTACCTCGTCAAAACTTCCGTCTGCCTTCAGACAGATGGTTTCAGTCCTGACTGTTTCGCCCATAACCGCGGAATTTTCCTTTGGCAGACTACTTGCCGGCACAGTTATTTTTGCATCCATTGCCCGCATCCATCTTACATCCTGACAGCTTAAGTCCTCCGGAGATCCAATACATACTTTCAGATAGAGCTTTTCTGCCACTTCGCCCTTAGGCATGTGACTTACCTTTCCCGATATACGGATCCTTCCCTTATCGCCTTCGTCCGGCTCGTTGCTCGCGGAGATAAATAAATCTTCTATTACCGCCTCTTCCATAATATCCAGCACCACATCCTGCCAAAAACCAATATTAACAAGATGTGTGGAAAAATCCCATTTATAGTTAAACCTGC
>NZ_JAWYAJ010000536.1:9797-16426 GCF_034124845.1 Robinsoniella sp. | reverse complement strand
GGTTCTGTAAGAGATGACAATGTAATTGAGACCTGTGATAAATATGGTATTGCCATGGCAATGACAGGGGTACGTTTTTTCCATCACTAAAACAGTTATTAAAATGTAAAATTGCCGTTGTGCTGCATTTGATTCTTGCCGGCACAGCGGTTTTTTGCGACTTTATTTAGATTTTAAAAAAGGATTGCGAATTTTCTGTAAATCCTTTAATATAATCTATATACCGATAAGGTTTTTATTATTTAGAGTACATAGGGAGTAATTTCAACTGGGCAAGTTCGCCGGTTGGCATCCAAGTATGTTTGAAGGAGGAAAAAGTATGAAGAAGATTTTATGGAAACGGGGATGTGTTATCCTGGGAGGTGGCATTCTGGCATTGAGTATGGCTGGATGCGGTAAGGTAACTTCCGAGACGCTATTGAAGTCCATGTCTGAAAATATGTCAAAAGAAGATAATTACAAGATGGATATGGTGATGGATCTGCAGGCGGGCGGAACCGTTCAGGGAATAACTGTAGATATGAAAATGAATATGGATATGGGGATGAAAATAAACACCAATCCTCAGGTGATATTTGGGGAAGGAGCAATAACTTTGGATATGCTGGGCATGAATCAGAAAATGAACATGCAGATGTATACAACGAAGGATGGAGATCAGACTGTTTCCTATTCAAAATTAGATGAGGGTGAATGGCAGAAAGAGGTCAGCGGTGATATTGATGAGATGATCAAATCTTATGATTTTGAAGCAGTACAGGAATTAGCCGGTAACCTGGAACTGGCAGAGAAAACAGAAGAAGTTGACGGCGTAGAATGCTATGCACTGAAGGGTACCTTAGATGGAGAAGCATTAGAAGCGATGTTAAAATCTGCATTAAGTATCATGGATAACTCCACGAATTTAATGGGAGAAGCGGATTGGACTAAAATGGAACTTCCCGTTGAAATCTATATATCCAAAAAAGAAAAGAAGCCGGTGAAAATGAGTCTGGATATGAAATCCATGATGCTGGAATCTATGAAAGGTGCCGAAACCGGTGAAGTGGATGTAGATTTTAAATGCGATAAATGTACGTTTGACTTAAAGTTTGGATCTTTTGGAGAAGTAGAAAAAATCACAGTACCGGAAGATGTAGTCAATACAGCCGTAGAAAAAGAAGCGGCTCCGGATACAGAAAAAGAAACGGATCTGGTAGCATAAGAGTGGTAATTGTTTTATATATTTAAAAGGGTAAATCAAAATGGACCAGGAGTCATCTCTCCCGGCCCATTTTTTTTGCGCTAAAAAGATTTGTGAATCAATGGATCGTGTATGTAATTATGCTGCAATATAAGGCCCCATGATCCGTTCTGCTAAAAAAGGATTGTTTGTATTAATAGCGAGCTTGAGAGACCGGTTGATATCCAGGCTGAATACCCCCAGTAGAGATTTTGCATCGACGGTTGCCCGTCCGCAGATTAAGTCTGCATCACAGTCCAGTTGATTGCATTTTTTTACAAATTCATAGATGTCTTCAAAAGATTTCAGTTTAATGGTGTAGTTAACCATAGCGCCCTTCCTTTCTAAAATGTGAGTGTTTTTGTATGCTGTCTGTGTTCTTTTTATTCATATTACTAGAATTCTGTCAACACAGCATGATACCTCCGTAAAGTATATGTAAAATATTTTTGAAATAGAACACTTTTTGAAAAATTTATGAAAAAATTTATGAAAACATTCTAAAATCGGAAACTGGAAAATTATTGTAGTAAAAGTATAGCGCTGGTTTACTTTACAGCTTAAAGTTAACGGTGCTTCGCTTGCCAATTGTTCATGAAACATATACAATAGCGATAACAAAAGAAATGTTTAATATTAAGAAAGGTAAGGGAAGATTATGGTTAATAACAAACAGGCAATAGAGGTTTTAAAAATACAGGATTTAACAAAGATATATGGTAATAACAAGAAAGCAGTGGATCATTTATCACTGGAGGTACAGGCGGGTGATATTTATGGATTTATCGGGCACAACGGTGCCGGAAAGACGACTACCATTCGCTCTGTCGTAGGAGTTATGGAGTTTGACAGCGGAGAAATCCGGATCGGCGGGCATTCTGTAAAAAAGGAACCCATAAAGTGCAAAGAAATGACCGCATATATTCCGGATAATCCGGATCTGTATGAATATCTGACAGGGATACAATATTTGAATTACATAGGAGACATGTTCCAGGTATCGGGAGGGGAGCGGGAGAAGCGTATCCGAAAATATGGTGATCTGTTAGGGATTACGAAAAATCTGGGTGATCTGGTATCGTCCTATTCTCATGGTATGAAACAAAAGCTGGCAATTATTTCGGCATTTATCCATCAGCCAAAGCTGCTGGTTCTGGATGAGCCATTTGTTGGGCTGGATCCCGAAGCAGCCTTTAACCTGAAGAAGATGATGCATGAATTATGCGATAACGGCGGTGCAATTTTCTTTTCTACCCATGTGCTGGATGTGGCTGAAAAACTTTGCAATAAAATAGCGATCATCAAAGCAGGTAAATTAATCGCCAGCGGAAAGACTGAAGATGTCAGAGGGAACAGCAGCTTAGAAGAAGTATTTTTGGAGGTGGCAGCACATGACTAAATTTATGGGACTGTTAAAGGTGCAGATGTATGGATCATTTGGTGTGAATAAATTGTTGCACGCCAGAGATAAAAAAGAAAAGAGAAGAGCTGTTGGTGTTCTAAGTATAGCTGTAATATTGATTATATTGATGTTTGGCTACAGTACAGGGCTGGCAATTGGGTACCGGGTACTGGGACTCACTGAGATGCTGCCAGCAATGATGCTGATGATCGTTGCACTGGTGACGATTGTGCTCACTTTTTCCGGAAGTACGGGGATGCTGTTTGGGATGAAGGATTATGACATGGTGATGTCCCTGCCAGTGAGCAGTGCTGCGATTATATTGAGCAGACTTCTGTGGACTTATGTATTAAACCTTCTTGTAGGTTGTATTGCACTTTTGCCTTCTATTATCGTATTTGGGGTAACCATGCACAGCAGTCCAGGCGTCTGGCTGATGATGGTAGTAAGTATATTTTTTGCCCCGATGCTACCAATGACACTAGCTTTGGCATTGGGGGCGCTGATTACAGCAATTGCCTCCAGATTCAAATACAAGAATCTGGTTGTGATTATCCTGAGTATTGGGGTTACTTTGGCAGCTATTGCCGGATCATTTAGTCTAAAGGGAGGAGCACAGCAGATGGTGGAGATCGGAAAAATGTTATCCGATACCATAAATGGTTTTTATCCGCCTGCCCGCCTTTTTTCCAATGCACTGATTCGGGAAAGCTGGACGGATTTTATATTGTTTTTGTTATTGTCGGTCATACCGGTAATACTATTTGTATTACTGCTTGCTGTGTTTTATAAAAAAATAAATTCAGCTATTTTAAATCACCATACAAAGGGTAACTATAAGATGGGTGCCCTGAGTGTAAGAACTCCATTTGCAGCGGCATACAGAAGAGAACTGGGAAGATATACTTCATGTAACATTTATATTATGAATACATCCATATCAGCAATCCTGATGGTGGCAATGGGAATTGGAATTTTGTTTATCAAACCGGATCAGATAGATAAAATGTTAGAAATGCCGGGAGTGTTTAACAATCTGCAAAAATATGCACCATTTGTAATGATTTTAATTTCTTCCCTGTGCAGTACAACAGCCTCATCTATTTCGCTGGAGGGAAAAAGCAGATGGATTAATAGTTCCTTGCCGGTTAAAAACAGTGTCATTTATAATAGTAAAATAGCGGTAAACCTGACAGTACTGCTGCCGGCAGTTTTGGTATCGGGGATTCTGTTTACTATCGCTTTAAAACCGGGATTACTGAATTGCATTATGATTTTTGCCGCACCTGCAGTGTATGCTTTATTTATTTCTGTATTGGGTCTCTATATGAATTTAAAATATCCAAAGTACGACTGGAATAATGAAATCGAAGTCGTAAAACAGTCCATGTCAGTGGGAATTACCATGGGCGCAGGAGCACTTTCTGCCTTTGTACTTATTGTAGCAGCGGTTGTTTTTAACCAATATATAGAAGTTGTTTTAATTGCGGCAACGATTATATTTGGCATCTTTACATTTATGATTTACCGTAAAACCGTAACTATCAGGATGCAGTAGAGTGAACAGTAGAATAGGAAAGCGTAATTAATCAGCAAACCCTAAATTTATCTGCATAATATCCCGCCTTCGGAATAAAATGAAAGTGACTTAATATCCGGAGTCTGCCATGGACAAGAAACGTGAAAAACGTATTATACAAATAGAACTTATTATTTTAGTACTTTTAACTATTTTTGCTGTTTACAGAGGGGTACATAGTTCACTGTCGAACCACGCCGCAGCGGAAAAGTTAAAGAGTACTGCAACCGCCGGGGAGCAGGAAACAGGGCAAGGTGAACCAGTAACGGAGAAAGAGGGAGCATCCTCAGGGGAAACCCAAAAAGAGACAGAAAAGAAGTTCATTAAATGGGTAGATTTCCATGTGACAAATGAAGCAATGAGGGCTGCTTATCAGATGGATGTAGAGAGTTACGGGCAGGAGGTTCATCTGGACTGGGTGGATCTTCTTGCTTATCTTGGGACACGGTACGGCGGTGATTTCACACGATATAAAGAAAGAGATCTGCAGGATTTAAAAGAAAAACGGATCACCCAGGGACAGACCATGGATGAACTGACGAAAGATTTAAAATATTATCCATATTACCGAGAAGCATATGGTGCCGTTCTGGATGGCTGGGTTGGAGAATATGAGATCCAGGTGGAAAAAGAAAATAAAGTTGTATGGGAAAAGAAATACGGTTTAAAGGCATATCTCCCAATCGCAAAGGGGTATGAATATTCTGATTATGATGATTTTGGAACATCCAGGTCTTATGGCTACAGCCGGCCGCATCTGGGGCATGACATGATGGGCCAGGTTGGAACACCGATTATTGCGGTAGAGTCCGGTTATGTGGAAGCAATAGGCTGGAACCAATATGGCGGCTGGCGCCTGGGTATCCGGAGTTTCGATAAAAAGCGTTATTATTACTATGCCCATCTGAGGAAGAACTTTCCTTACAACAAACAGCTGGAAGTGGGAAGCGTAGTGCAGGCAGGAGATGTCATCGGTTATCTGGGACGTACCGGATACAGCGCCAATGAAAATGTGAATAATATTGATACCTCCCATCTGCATTGGGGATTGCAGTTGATCTTTGACGAATCCCAAAAGGAAGGGAATGGTGAAATATGGGTAGATTGTTATCAGCTGACCAGATTTCTCTATCAGAACCGAAGCCTGACCGAAAAGAATCTGGAGACAAAGGAATATCACAGAATTTATGAATTCAGAGATCCGGCAGCAGAGCAGTATATAGATGCATCGGAAAAAGGCGATTGACATAAGTCCGGAATACTGATATAATGAACAATGTTCAAGATGGAGGTGGGCGTGTGAACCGTGTTGTTACTTCAAAAGAAGAGTTGATTAAAGCTGCCAGGGAAATTGTGTTTGAAGAAGGGGCCGAAAAATTAAATATACGGTATCTTGCTAAGAAATGCGGCATAGCCACAGGTTCTGTCTACAATTATTTCCCATCTAAGTCGGAATTGATATTTTCAGTGGTGGAGGAGTTCTGGGGAAGTGTCTTTCATCAGGATGTATGTAAAATACAGGGTGACATTTCTTTTGTAGAATTCTTTGAGACTGTTTACCTGAGATTGTGTGCCAACCTTCAGGATTTCCGTTCCATTTTTATGAGCCAGTTTGAAGCAATGAAAAGTTCGGAAAAAGAAAAGGGCAGGCTGGTGGAACAGAAGTATCTGGAGCATGTGAAAAACGGATTTTTAATGGCTCTTGGACAGGATAAAAAAATACCGGATGACGTATGGACAGATACATTTACAAAAGAGAAATTCGTTGCATTTTTATTTAGCAACATGTTTTCCTTGCTTACCGACGAAGAGCGGGACTGCAGTTATTTTAAAGAAGTCCTGAACAGAATTTTATATGTTACCTGATCCACTTTTTCTTAATTTGTAAAGGTGGATTTTCTTAAAAGAAAAATGAACACTGTTCAATAGCGGCAGGGTTCATCGTTACTTGTACATAAGGAGAAAAATTTATGAAGAAAATGATTAATATTGCTTTTGGTTATGGGATTGCGGCTATGGCGGGAGGCGTTTTCTACCGGGAATTCACAAAGTTTAACGGTTTTGAAGGGCGGACATCCCTGGCTTTCGTACATACCCATTTGTTTCTGCTGGGAATGATAATGTTCCTAATTACCGCTTTGTTTGTGGGAAATTTAAAGGATTTATGCCGGTCTAAAAAGTGGAAAGCATTTATGGTGATCTACAATATTGGCGTACCGGTCACTGCTTTGATGCTTCTCACAAGAGGTGTGGTACAGGTACTTGGAATCAAAGCATCTGCGGCACTGGATGCATCCATCTCGGGTATTGCGGGAATCGGGCATATCCTCACAGGGGTGGGTATTGTTTTATTATTTTTATGTTTAAAGGAGTGTGTGGTAAAAAATGAAAAATAATTTTTTTCATATACCTAAGAAATATCTGCT
>NZ_JAWYAJ010000536.1:0-9787 GCF_034124845.1 Robinsoniella sp. | reverse complement strand
CTGCTGACTGCGGGAATTGTCTGGTTTGCGGCAGGATTTAATATTATCCGCATCGGGCTGCTGGCATCCGGCAGAGACTGGAGTATTTGGGCAGTGCTCTCTGCCTTACTGGTATTCGGAGTGTTTTATGGTTTTATTTTTCGACGTTTGATCGGAAAGCACACCAAACGCATACTTGGCAGCAAAGAGGAACGGATGCATATACTTCGATTTTTTGACTTGAAATCTTATTGCATCATGGCATTTATGATGACTTTTGGCATATTACTGCGCCGTGCAGATGTATGGCCGGGACATTGTATCCGGATGTTCTATACCGGATTGGGTGCTTCCCTTGTGGCAGCAGGGATTGGGTTTTGTATAAAGTTTGTCATGGTGGAGAAATTAGTGGAAGATATGCGTGAGAAAAGTCATGTGTTTTAAATAAATAAAAATACGTTTTTTTAACTGGGTTTTGTGAATGCAGCAGAATACAGTCAAAAAAACGTATTTTTTATTTTGCAGTTAAATCCCAGGTCAAAAAAACGAATCTTTCCGAAGCTTCTGTTTATTCAAAATCCACTTAGAGAATGGTAAATTATAACTAACATGAAATGACTGCGTGCAGAGAGGCGGAAAAAGAGATTTCTTTTGGAAAACGATTATGATATGATGTTAATCGTGAAGGAAAGTATTGGGTAGCAGATCAGGAAACTGTCTGCAAGACGGGAGGAAAAAGACGAAATGTATCGTGTAATGGTAGCTGATGATGAACCTTTAATGAGAAAGGCCATGGTTTCTTTGACAAATTGGCAGGAGTTGGGATGTGAGGTGGTATATACCGCTGAAAACGGGCAGCAGGTTATGGAAAATCTAAAGGAGATTAAGCCGGATATATTAATTACAGATATTAAAATGCCCGGGAAAGACGGTATTGAAATCGCCAAATATATCTGGGAAGAAAAGTTGCCAATAAAAATAATTTTACTGACCGCGTATGCTGATTTTTCTTATGCACAGTCTGCTGTTAAATATAATGTAGTGGATTATGTTACAAAAACAGGTGCTTTTGACGGGCTGATCATGGCAATTAATAAGGCGAAAGACCTGATTGAAAAAGAACATACAAGCATTTCCAGAGAGGATAAAGAAACGGTGCTGGAATATTTTCTGAAATCCATATTTGACGAATCCATCTATGATGAAGATGAGATACAATCCAAAATGTCTGAACTGGGTATGAAGCCGGACAATTATCTGGTGCTGCTTCTGCATTTCCGCCTGAACGAAGATATGACAACGGAGAAAAAAAGCAGGACGTATAAGAGTCTTCTGAATTTCTTTTCCATGGTGTTTGGAGAACAGATGTTAAGAGGAATTCCGGTTCAGCGGGATATGTATGCCATCGTGGTACAAAATGTGCCGGAAAATTATATGGATACCATATTGATGCAGGGACAGCAGATCACGGATATGATGGATAATTTCATGGGGCTGTATGTAAATATCGGTGTCAGTTCCAGGCAGCAGAATGTGATCTGTATGAAGAAAGCTTACGACCAGGCGGAAAGTGTTCTGGGAAACAGCTTTATCAGCGGTGACAGCAAAATCAGCTTTTTTGAAAGAGATGGTGTGAATCCTGAAAAATACAGTGCCAAAGTGGATGAACTGATCGAACAGCTTTGTTTTCAGGTGAGCCAGGGCAATACAGAAGAGGTTCGGCTCAAATTCAAAGAGATTTTAGATACACAGAAAACGGAACTGTGTGCCGCAAATACAATAAAAAATTCAGGTATTATCATACAACAGAGATGCAGGAAAATCTTAGACTCCTTTGGTACGGACATTTTTCAGGTTACCGGCTACCGTGGGAGTATAACGGAGAAGATTCACAGGTGCTTTTATGCTGATGAATATGAAAAGGTAATGATGGAAATCCTCCAGGGAACTTCAGCTTACGTATCAAATGCCTCCAGTCATAAAAATACGATAGTAAATGAATGTGAGCGTTACATAGAAGAAAACTTCCATAAGGGCATTACGGTAACGGATATAGCAGAACACGTGGGTACCAGTATCAGTTACCTCAGCAGAATCTATAAAGAAGCCACCGGGGAGAAAATCCTGAACCGGCTGAATCAGATGCGGATCGAAAAAGCAAAGGACTATCTGAAAAACACGGATAAGAAAATATATGAAATTGCAGATGCGCTGGGCTTTGAAAATACCACCTATTTTTCTTATTTCTTTAAAAAATATACCGGAGTATCACCAAAAGACTTTAAATAGGAGGATCGGATGTTAAAGAAAAAAACAATGCTATTGTTGTTTGTAGCGGCAGCGTGCCTCCTGAGCGGATGCTCAGAAAAAGAAGATGTTCAGGTTACGGATATCATACTTATGCATGGATGGGGCGGTACGCTTCCCACCCATGCTACCATGCAGGAGATCTATGAAGAATTTTCAAGCCAAAATCCCGATATTAACCTGATCACCTATCCATCCTCGGACAGCAGTATTGCGGTAGAGAAAGCCAATGATATGCTGGCGGTAGGGAAGATGCCGGATATTGTCAGCACGAATGGGTTGTCGTACTATGTTTTTAACGCGGTAAAAAGAGGAATGGCACTGGATTTAATGCCATTTATTGAAGAAGATCCGGAGTTAAAAGAAAGCATACACCCGGCGGTCCTGGCTGGCTGGACCACTGAAGACGGGGCGCTGTATTCCATACCGGATGCATTGGAAATAGCAGGGTACTGGTATAATAAGAAGTTTTTTGTGGAAGCTGGAATCGTGGATGAATATGGGGAAGCGAAAACCCCGGACACCTGGGAAGAATTCATGGAAGACTGCAGGATTCTAAACGCATGGGGAAAACGGCAGAATCCCGATTTTGCTGCAGCGGCGTTAGACAGTGTACAGTTGTCAGAAGATGTTTTTCTGGCGAGAGTTGCAGGCTCGGGAGCAGAAGGCATTGAGCTTGCATCGGAACTGCCGGATAATTTCAGCAGCAAGATTATTTTCCAAACCTTAAAGGACATCCGAAAACTGGGGAAAGAATCTAATTTTGTATCCAGCATTGATAATGCAAGGCAATATTTTCTGGATGGAAAAAGTGCGGTATATTTCAACGGTGTATGGGACAGTGAACTGCTTGGCAGCAGTTCTATAAAAGAGGATGTGGCTTATGCAAACTATCCAACGGAGGATGGCAGCAGCGTTGCATACATCTCGCCATCTTCCGGCTATGTAATTTATAAAAATGAAAATCCAAAAAAGCAGGAGGCATGCATTCGGTTTCTGAAATACATGCTGAGCGAAGGTGTCCAGAAAAAGATGGCTATGGAAACGGGACAGGCACCGTCTAATCCCAATGTAAGCGGGAACGAAATCAAAGAAGGGTATCCGCTTTTGGGAGAAGCGCTGGAACTTGCCAACGAAGCAGATATACATATTAAGGCAATCAGTCTCTCCTGGGGCAATGATGCAGTTGATGATTTATCCCAGCGCCTTTTTGAGGAAGCGCAGGGTAAAATAGGACCGGAGACAGTGGTCAATTACCTGAATCAATAACAGAGAATAAAAGCGGAGGAAGCGATGAAGGATAAGAAAACAAAACGTCATTCCCTTAGAGAAAAAATGATGGCATTAAATCTCAGTGTGACGCTGCTGTCCCTTATTTTCTGCGGGGTGGTTTTTATCTGTTCGGTCTGGCTGATCGTAGGGAAATATATTGAACATGATCTGGATTTTTTTCTGACTGAGACAAATAATAATCTCAATACCAAAACGGAATACCTGGAAAATATTATTTACGAGATCCGGGGTTCGGAAGAACTTATGGCGTATCTGGATAGGGCTGGAAAGCAGGAACTGGACGAAAAGGAGCAGGATCGCCTGCAAAATGTTTATACCCGTACCGTAAATATCAGCAGCCAGAAGAATCTGGGAAATGGAAATGAGCCGATTGTGGAGAAAGTGTATCTCTTTGACAGTCAGGATGATTTTTTGTTTACCGGTTACTATGCAATGGTAGAATCCGAGGTTCAAAAAAGCCGGGAGGAAGCAATCGGAGTTTATAATAATTTCAGAACACAGCAGGAGGAACCGGGAGGAAGCCCGGATTATTGCTATTACCCAGGACAGGAAGGAAGGGAGTATCTGGCTTTTACCTTATATGACAGGAATATGAAGGATCAGGGAAGTGTGATCTTTGAGATCCGCCTGGATGTATTGGAAGGGATTATGGACCAGGTTGAGAATTATAAGGGTGCTTTCTGGATGTTATATGACCAGAGAGGAAATATTATCGTGGGTGAAAATTATAAAATGGCAGGTGGAAAGTTAGGGGAAATCAACCAATCATTTCAAACGGTGCCATATGAAGCTGCTATTAACAACACTGGATTTCGACTGTATACGGAAGATATGAGCATGTACCTGAGGGCAACCATTGGAATCCCGGAGGGGCAGACCACCTACTTACTTTATGATTCTGTTAAAATTTATATTTTTATATTGGCTGTCATCTGCGTCGCAGTGTTTGCTGCATTTGTAACCATTGTTTACCACATGACAAAGCCGCTGAAAGAATTCACAGAAAAGCTGCAGTCAGTTAAAGAAGGGGATTTTGAAACGAAATTACCGGATTACAGTACAGAAGAATTCCATGAAATCAGTCTGGTTTTCAATGAAATGACCGAATATGTAAATTATCTGATCAAACAGGTCTATGAAAAACAGCTTTCCATTAAAGAAATGGAATTAAAATTTCTGCAGACCCAGGTGAATCCCCACTTTATGTTCAATGTATTAAATACCATCGCACTTCAGGCAAGACTGGATCAAAACGACGAGACTTATAAAATGATCACCTCATTTTCCCAGCTGATACAGGCAAAAATATACCGTAAGGATACAGAAAAGGTACAGATTCGCCAGGAACTGGAATATGTAGAGTATTATTTATATCTCCAGAGTTACCGCTACGGTGACCGTCTGAATTACAATATTCAGGTGGAAGATGAAGAGGTACTGGATATGTACATTCCTAAGCTCTGCCTTCAGCTGATTGTGGAAAATGCCGTAGTACACGGAATTGAACCGAAACTGGAACCGGGGGTTGTAGAAATCGTCATGTATGAAAAAGAACGCAGTATCTATATAGAAATAAGTGATGATGGCGTTGGATTTGACCAGGAAGGGGAAGTATCCCTTCCAATTAATAAAGAAGTAAAAGAAAAAGGACATAATCATGTGGGGCTTAATAATGCCCATCATATCATACAGCTTACTTATGGTGAGAAATATGGAATCCATATTTTTTCTAAAAAGGGGGAGGGCTCAAAAGTTACTGTTCATATACCATTCGATGAAGGAAACTGCACAGAATAATGTGCAGTTTTTTTGTGAAAAAATATGTGCAGGGTTTTTGAAGGTGAAAAAGACTTAAATTGGAATAATTCTAAAATTGTTATTAAAAAACAGGGATTCTGTGCCGTAATCCGGTAAGTGTGTTATAATGACTTTACATGTCAGACTGCTCGGACGCTTCCCAGATGGAGAGTTAAGTTCTGTGACAGCTGAATTAAATTGTTAACAGAAATGGAACTAATCATAACCAGGTGTTTTGGATTCACAGAGGAGGAATAATTATGAAAAAATGCAGAATTGGAATTATTTCAGATACCCATGGACTGTTAAGACCGGAAGTTTTAGAAGTTCTGGAAATGTGTGATTATATTATACATGGCGGAGATATTAACAAGGCGGAAGTATTGGAGGAGCTTAATCGAATTGCACCGGTATACGTTGTCCGCGGAAATAATGACAAAGCGCAATGGGCAGAAGAATTACCGGAGGAACTATATTTTGAAATTGCAGATATGAAATTTTATATGGTTCATAATAAAAAATGCATTCCCGAAAAGCTATCTCAGGTAAGCGCTGTAATATTCGGACATTCCCATAAGTATTTTTGTGAAGAAAAAGATGGTGTCCTGTGGTTAAATCCCGGGAGCTGTGGAAAACGCCGGTTTGACCAGCAGATCACGATGGCTGTAATGGAAATTCATGACGGAAGATATATGGTAGAAAAAATAGAGTTAGATCAGGAACGGCAGGAGGTATAGGAAATGGAACAAGCTGTAAAATTAGCAGAAGAATGCGGATTTCATCACGCTGTTTGGATAGACAGCACAAAATTGGAATTCGACGCTTCTCTTCGCAGATATTGTGAGGAAAATCTTTGTGGCAACTATGGGAAAAATTATGCCTGTCCCCCGGATTGCGGTACTACGGATGAGATGGAACAGAGAGTCAGAAAATATAAAAAGGCATTGGTATTGCAGACAATCACACAAGTGGAAGATATTATGGACGGTCAGGAGACAAAATCTGTTAAAAAAAAGCATAACCAGATTACTCGAGAATTTGCCGCCAAAATGGAAGCGACAGGAGGGCAGGGACTAACGATCATGGCGGGTCCATGCTCTCTTTGCGCAAAATGCGGGATACAGGAAGGTATTTCATGCAGATTTCCGGATAAAATTGCATCCTGCCTGTCTGCATACTGCATCAATGCCCGGAAAATGGCTGAGTCCAGTGGCCTGGAATACTGGTGCAAAGATAACCGGGTAGCATTTTTCAGTGTCTATCTGACAGGAGCAGCAGAGGAGACAAGCATAGATGGAAAGGAAACGAAGGTATGAGAAGCAGTTCTTTCATGATCATACTCCGGGGTGATCATCATGGAGTATGAATTGATTTACAGCTCCCGTAAATCCATCGCTATCCAGATCATGGAGGACGGAAGAGTTGTAGTGCGGGCACCGAAAAAAGCTGGCAATCGTGCAATAGAGAAGTTTATCGTAGAAAAGGAGAACTGGATACGTACAAAGCAGCAGGAAACCCGGGATGCTTATGAAAATAAAAAAAGCGAGCTGTTAACGGATGCTCAAAAGATAAAGATGAAAAATCTTGCAAAAGAAGTATTTGCGGCAAAGACAGCGCATTTTGCCAGAATAATGGGTGTTACATATGGAAGAATTACCATCCGGGAGCAGAAGACCAGATGGGGAAGCTGCAGTTCTGCAGGAAATTTGAATTTTAACTGGAAGCTTCTTCTGGGACCGGAAGAAGTGGTGGATTATGTGGTGGTACACGAACTTGCCCACCGGCGGGAAATGAATCATTCAGCAAGGTTTTATGCTGTGGTAGCAGAGATCATGCCGGATTATAAAGTGTGGCAGCGGTGGCTGAAAGTAAATGGAAAGAGGTTATAAAGATAAATTCTAACATGATCAGAAAGATCAGAAAGGGAGTTTCAGATGAGAAGTGAGCAGGAGATGTACGAACTGATATTGGGAGTTGCAAAAAACGATGACCGGATTCTGGGAGTCTACTTAAATGGTTCCAGAGCGAAATCTGATGCACCAAGGGACTTGTTTCAGGATTACGACATTGTGTATGTGGTCACAGAAACCGCATCTTTTTTAGAAGATAGAAACTGGATTACCGTATTCGGAGAACTTCGCATGGTACAGGAACCGGATAAGCTGGATAAAATGCTGGGGCGGCAGGTGGATTTTAACAGCTCCTATGGGTATCTTATGCTGTTTCAGGATGGAAACCGCATTGATTTGCATATACAGGTTCTGGAAGCTGTTGAGACGGAAGTGTATTTTAAGGATTCCACGGTGATTCTCTGGGAAAGGGATGGCTGTTTAAGTAAAATCAATGATATCAAAAGGTTTAGCTATCTGGTAAAATGCCCGAATGAGGGGGATTATATCGCATGCTGCAACGATTTCTGGTGGTGTATGGCAAATGTGGCAAAGGGAATCTGGAGGGATGAACTGCCCTATGCAAAAAGTATGCTGGAGACTGTAATCCGGCCGAAGATGGATCTCATGGTCAGTTGGTGGATCGGCTGTCAAAATAATTTTCAGGTATCACCGGGGAAAATGGGAAAATATTTTAAACGCTATCTTACGGAAGAATATTGGGACATGTACCGCCAGACATATACAGACGCTGTTTATGAAAATATGTGGCAGGGGATATGGGCTGCCTGCAGACTATTCCGGGAGCTGGGACAAAGCGTTGGAGGAAAATTAGGATATATGTATCCGGTAAAGGACGATGGAAATATGGTGGAGTATCTGGAAGTGGTAGAGAAGCTTCCGGCGGACGCTGTGGATCTTCCGTTATAAAAGAAAGTACAGGTAAAGGAAACAGAGATGAAATTAAAGAATCTGGAATATTTTGTCGTTATTGCAGAACAGAAGAGCTTACATAAAGCGGCTGAGGTACTGTTTAATTCCCAGCCAAATCTCACGAGGGCAATGCACAGTCTGGAAGAGGAAGTAGGTGCGGATTTGCTCATCCGGTCTAATCAGGGGGTTGAACTGACGCCCATAGGTGAAAGCTTATATTATTATGCCAAATCTATCATCAACCAGTTAGAAGCGGTATCTGGTTTAAAGATGCTGAGCCAGGAAACGGTGCAGAGTAAACTAAATGTTGCGGTTGCCAGAATTATATTTGCGGATGATTTAATGCTGCGGTTCTATGAAACCGTAAAGTCAAATCATACTACGATAAATCTATTTGAAACCACGGTAGAAGAGGTGATTGACAGTGTGGCTGCCTTACAATCGGAAATCGGTATTGTTGCAATCAATAACTTTCAGTTTCCTATCTTCCGAAGGTCTCTGGCTATAAAAGAACTGGAATTTGAAGTATTAGACAAGGGACCTATTTACATTCAGGTAAGCGAAGCCAGCCCGTTGCTAAAAAAAGAAAAAATATATGCGGAGGATCTGCTCGATTATAGCTATATCCATCTTCCGTATGATTACTATGCAAATATAAATTTTGGTTTGAGCATGGATGGAATCCGATTTTCCGACTTTCGAAAGACGATAACAATGAATAATTACCATGCAATCATCCGCATGTTAAAACATGCAGATGCCTTTATTTTCGGAAACAAATGGCAGATGGAGGAACTGGCAAAGGGCAGAATCGTAAGCCGGGAGATTGAGAATATAAATAGTGAAATGATGCTTATTTGGATAAAACGTAAAAAAGAAGTGATATCGGATAATGGAAGGAAATTCCTGGAATTATTCAGGGATTATTACGGAGAAAATCCAGACTCACGTAATGCCTAAAAAGTATCGCGAGGCTATTCACAATGAGTATTGGCGGGATTATGGATATGGCAGTATAATTAAAACAGATGTAAGAAATATCTAAGTCAGAGAGCCATAACAGCATCAAATAAAGACATAGGAGTGGCAAAGATGGCGGAAGAGAAGAAATTACCTAAGGAAGAGGAACAATTAGCATCCGAAGCGGCAAAGAAATCGGCAATGCAGGCAGCGGAAGAAACAGCAGCAAAGTCGGCGGGAAAAGCAGCGGGAAAGACAGCAGCAAAGTCGGCGGGAAAAGCAGCGGGAAAGACAGCAGAAGAGTTGGCGAAAGCTCTTATCAGACAGAAAATTATCATTGGAAGTCTGGCTGGTGTTATTGCCCTTGGTGGTGCAGGAGCAGCAATTGGTTATCATCAGGGATGGTTTGGTAACAAACCGGCTTCCTCTCAGATCTCAGAGTCAATAACAGATGCATCCACAGAAAAACAGCAGCCGGCATCTGCAGATGTTGATCCAAATGCAGGAGAGTGGGACGGAACAGTACCCCAGGCACCAAAAGGAGATCCAAATGCAGATTCCATAGCCATACCTGGATATCCCCAGATTTAACCCAAAAGCTTGCAGATATAAAAAAAGTCACTACCTTT
>NZ_JAWYAJ010000535.1:7247-17158 GCF_034124845.1 Robinsoniella sp. | reverse complement strand
AATCTGAATGTGTTAAGTGCCAGAATTCTTGGGCAGAATAAGAATGTAATAAAAATGCAGGTTTTAAATTCCCAGGGGATGGTGATGGACGCTATGTACTTTGGGGATGTGGAAAAATTTAATACTTATATAACGGAAAAATTCGGGATGTCAGAGGTTGAGAAGGTGTATCAGAACAGGGAAAATGCTGTTACCATCTCCGCAACTTATTATCCCCAGGTAAATGTGTTTCGAAATGTGAGGAATATGCAGATCGTCATACAGAATTATATGTAAAGCAGTCAGTAAACAGAGTTAAAAGACAGGAGGAAACAAAATGTTAAACATAGGAAGTCATATCTCTTCTTCGAAGGGTTATTATGCAATGGGCAAACAGGCAGTCAAACTGGGCGCCAACACATTTGCTTTTTTTACCCGTAATCCAAGAGGCGGAAAAGCAAAGGAAATTGATGAAGCGGATGTTGCCAAATATCTGGAGCTTTCCAAAGAACAGAATTTTGCCAAAATCGTCGCACATGCCCCTTATACGCTAAACGGCTGTTCGGCGGATGAGGGACTTCGTAAATTTGCAAGAGATACCATGGCAGACGATTTGCGGAGAATGGAGTATACCCCCGGGAATTATTACAATTTTCATCCGGGAAGCCATGTAAAGCAGGGTGCAGAGATTGGGATTGACTATATCGCGCAAATGCTGAATGAAATCCTGAAGCCGGAACAGACCACAATCGTTCTGCTGGAGACTATGGCGGGCAAAGGAAGTGAAGTGGGGCGTACCTTTGAAGAATTAAAGGCGATTATCGATAAAGTAGAATTGACGGATAAACTGGGTGTGTGCCTGGATACCTGCCATGTCTGGGATGCAGGATATGATATCGTAAATGATCTGGATGGCGTAATTACCCGATTCGACAACGTAATCGGTCTGGACCGTCTTCGTGCCATTCATTTAAATGACAGCCAGAATCCATTTGACAGCCACAAGGACAGACATGCTAAAATTGGAGAGGGAAGTATTGGAATCGACGCTTTTAAACGGATTATCAACCATCCTGCACTTTGCAGTCTGCCGTTTGTACTGGAGACACCAAATGACGATGAGGGATGGACAAAAGAAATTGCTATGCTCCGGGAAATGTTTATACAAAATTAATTTGTATTTCAAATCAGTATAACGTATAATTATTGATTATACGAAAAGTTTTATCACAGAGTTGGAGAGGAGATTTTTATGAAAAAGTTTGGTTGGAAAGTTCTGGCGGTCATTGCAGCCCTTTTGATCGCGGGAGTCTATTACTACGTAACTTTGCCTGCTATTAATATTCATGCGTCCGGTTTCTGGACATTTCTGATGGCGGCAGTGGTCATTGTTGTTATTATTTACGGACTGCCCAGAATTCGGACAGTAGAAGATGCAAAAGAAAGCAAAGGACTGAAATTCGGCATTGGAATCCTGGGGTTGGTAGTGATTGTATATATTGGAGGAAGCATTCTTTCTTCCCCGATTATCAATGCAAATAAATACCAGAAGCTGATCAGTGTTGAGACAAGGGATTTTAATGAGGATATCAAAGAGGCGGATTATTCCAAAATACCTCTTTTAGACAGAGATTCTGCTACTCTTTTAGGAAATCGAAAAATGGGAAGCATGGTTGATATGGTATCTCAGTTTGAGGTCAGTGATCTCTACACCCAGATTAATTATAAGGATACGCCAGTAAGGGTAACTCCCCTGGTATATGCTAACCTGATCAAATGGTTTACCAACCAATCAGAGGGTATCCCGGCATATATTAAAATTGATATGGCAACCCAGGATACAGAGCTTGTGAAACTGGATAAACCGATTAAATACTCTCAGTCAGAGCATTTGAACCGGAATATAGACAGACATTTAAGGTTCCGTTATCCGACTTATATTTTCGATACACTTAGTTTTGAAATCGATGACAATGGTACGCCATATTGGGTATGCCCGGTTAAGAAATACAATATCGGATTATTTGGCGGCGTTACCATCGGACGTGTGGTACTCTGTAATGCCATTACAGGAGAAACACAGGATTTTGCAGTTGAAGATTGTCCTCAGTGGGTTGACCATGTGTATTCAGCCGACCTTTTGGTTCAGCTCTATGATTATTATGGAACATTAAAGAACGGATATTTTAACAGCGTCCTGGGACAGAAAGGGTGCCTGCGCACCACAAGCGGTTACAATTATCTGGCACTGGAAGATGATGTCTGGGTTTACACCGGTATCACTTCTGTCAGCGGCGATCAGTCCAATGTAGGATTCGTATTGATGAACCAGAGGACGATGGAAACCAGGTTCTATGAGATCAACGGAGCCGAAGAATACTCCGCTATGGGATCTGCGGAAGGTCAGGTTCAGCATCTGGGGTATAAATCTACTTTCCCGTTACTCTTAAACATTGCAGGAGAACCGACCTATTTTATGGCATTAAAGGACGGTGCAGGTCTTGTAAAAATGTATGCCATGGTTAATATTCAGAAATACCAGAATGTAGCGATAGGAGATACAGCGGCTGAGTGCGAAAAAGCATACCGCAGTCTCTTGAAACAAAATGGAATAGCTACGGAAGAAACAAGATCCGTTAATGAAGCCAAGGGTAAGATAAAGAAAATAGCTCAGGGTGTAGTAGAAGGCAATTCCCATTACTATATTATGTTAGAGGGCAATAATGAGATCTTTGACGTTTCGGTTGTGGATTATCTGGACATTATTAAATATAATGAAGGGGATCAGATCACAATCGAGTATACGCCGGGAGATCAGGCCAATACAGTTTTGAGTATAAAATAAGATAAAAATTATCGGTATTAGATTTTCTATAAATCTAGTACCGATTTTTATTTGTTTAAAATTCTATATTTGTAGAGATGGCATGGAAATGAATCAAAATGAATCAAAATGTATGAAAATTTATAATGGTAATGCTATTCATGACATAAAAACTGCATTTCGTTACATCTGACACCTTAATTTATATTTTAATGTTACAATTAAAAATTAGTTAATGGGTCAATGATATTAATTTTTTGGAATATTTCTATTTCTCTGAGGATGGAATGTAGAGAAGATACTATATTGTTGCTCATTAGCGTTGGCAATCAATATTAAAATATATGTAGAGGGGAAGAGGAAAGATGATCAATCCATGGAAATTAAAAAACAAATTAATTAACACTGAAATATGCAGAAATTGTTTCAACAAAAAATATAGACTTCAATTACAAAAAGAACACTTTCTATATAGCTATTATGATTCCAAATGTTGTGAATGTAACGAACTAAAACATACTGTGAAAGGCTTCCGGGCAATAGGGATGATAAAGATATTTTTTTGTGGAAGGAATAATTCGAAGAGTAATATTAATAGATAATTTTTTTAATATTCTGTAGTGTGGAAAAACTTTAATTAAATAAGAATCGGAAAATATTATTTAAATTTACCAGGCGTAAAATAGGAAGAAGAGTGGGAATGCTTGAATATTTGCGGGATAGTGGGGATTATGGGGTTATATATGAAAATGTGTGATATGGCTGGTAAATTATGTGAAAAAGCTTGATTTTGTGGGGGGTTTGGGGTATAGTGTGAAGGAAGAAGGTTGGAAATACGTTGGATTAATAGTAATATGGGATGTATTGAAACGTCCTTTCGTTGTTGGAGGAAAAGAACTTGCAATGGATTAATAGTAATATGGGATGTATTGAAACATGCTTATGTTTAATGCGGATAAATTAGGAGATTTCCGATTAATAGTAATATGGGATGTATTGAAACTGAGATATGCCTTTAAACTTTACGTTGGATTCACCGATTAATAGTAATATGGGATGTATTGAAACAAAGTTTATCTAAGTCTTTCGATGTTGAACAAGGAAGATTAATAGTAATATGGGATGTATTGAAACAAACGGACTATAAAGGGAACAATGTTAACTCGGCTTTGATTAATAGTAATATGGGATGTATTGAAACAAAATTTTTCTGGCAAGCGCGAGAATATGACTCGGATTAATAGTAATATGGGATGTATTGAAACGGCTTTTGAGGATGGTAATATCGTTACTTCGGATGATTAATAGTAATATGGGATGTATTGAAACCCAAAAATAATCTGATAGTGTTTTTCAAACGGCACAGATTAATAGTAATATGGGATGTATTGAAACTGCCGATAGCATCACGTTCGTTTAACGTGTTCGGCAAGATTAATAGTAATATGGGATGTATTGAAACTTAACTTCTCGACCTAGAGTTCCTTTGGGAAGTTTCGGATTAATAGTAATATGGGATGTATTGAAACACATGGTCTTTATATTTTCCGGGATATACTTTTTGATTAATAGTAATATGGGATGTATTGAAACTCATTTATGATGAAGATTTAAGGGAGTTTAAGAAAGATTAATAGTAATATGGGATGTATTGAAACTTTATTACAACTTCTCCGCCACCACCCCCGCCACCGGATTAATAGTAATATGGGATGTATTGAAACATGTTACTTCCGATCATTTCCGTGTCCATAGGATCGATTAATAGTAATATGGGATGTATTGAAACAGCAACGGGATATTTGTTATAATGTATATCTGGGGATTAATAGTAATATGGGATGTATTGAAACTTATAAATATTCTGGTAAATATTGTTGTTAGTCTGGATTAATAGTAATATGGGATGTATTGAAACGGCTTTGCCGGCTTTGCTGGATTCGTAAACATAAGGATTAATAGTAATATGGGATGTATTGAAACCTTATTGAATATGAGTATATTCACCGCAAGGTATCGATTAATAGTAATATGGGATGTATTGAAACTCTATCTTCACATTTTTATAATTAACTTTAAACGGATTAATAGTAATATGGGATGTATTGAAACAAGTTTGACATGCCCTGTTTGATCATGTCGTACAGGATTAATAGTAATATGGGATGTATTGAAACATAAATAATTGGAAAAATGGCTCACTACCCAATATCGATTAATAGTAATATGGGATGTATTGAAACATTACGGTAATCAAGCGGTTGGTGGCACTATGTGTCCGATTAATAGTAATATGGGATGTATTGAAACGAAAACAGATAAGTTACACCGAAAGAAAGCAACAAGGATTAATAGTAATATGGGATGTATTGAAACTTTTGCCACTTGCCTTCTTTAAAGACATAGTCTCGATTAATAGTAATATGGGATGTATTGAAACGCAGTTTGAGGATGGTAGCATTCCAACTGTCGATGAGATTAATAGTAATATGGGATGTATTGAAACGAATCATAAGGAGTGACTTTTTGAGTGGATGTACTGATTAATAGTAATATGGGATGTATTGAAACTTCTTTATACCGCTCCACGCTTTGCTTGCTGTACTCGATTAATAGTAATATGGGATGTATTGAAACCGCAACAGCAATGTTCGCAAATGATGAAGGAGCATAGATTAATAGTAATATGGGATGTATTGAAACCAAAAAGGGAAGCCAGATGAAGCAACGAAAAAGAAAGATTAATAGTAATATGGGATGTATTGAAACAAATCATTGGCAAGTTCTGTAAATATTTCAGCATGATTAATAGTAATATGGGATGTATTGAAACAAGCGTATAGGTCATTTGCGTTTTCTTCTCTTACCGATTAATAGTAATATGGGATGTATTGAAACTTCAGAGGAAAATTTAGGATTACATTTTTACCTCGATTAATAGTAATATGGGATGTATTGAAACAGCAGCACTTTCCAGGTATTCTTTCCAACAATTCGATTAATAGTAATATGGGATGTATTGAAACGATTCGTATGATTGCAACACGTCTATTGCCCCTGTTGATTAATAGTAATATGGGATGTATTGAAACGCAATTTTGTTTGACGAATTTGAAGTGGCAGTAGAAGATTAATAGTAATATGGGATGTATTGAAACGCAAACGTTGCTGCCGGGACTGTTTTATCCCCATATGATTAATAGTAATATGGGATGTATTGAAACAGGTTTTGCGGGAACCTGGCTTTCATCGTTGGGTCGATTAATAGTAATATGGGATGTATTGAAACTTGATATACTCCGCTTTTGGTATTGGTAGCTTTAGATTAATAGTAATATGGGATGTATTGAAACAATATTTTGATACCTTCTCAGTATCGTAGAAAAGGATTAATAGTAATATGGGATGTATTGAAACTCGCGTGATATATCCTACAATGCTTTTTTTAGTTCTATTAAAAGCACTATAACCTGTACTGAAACACCGATGGTTTTAGGCACCTAAAATAACCCATCTGATAATAATATTCTATCCTTTAAGCCGAATAACAGCTGTAAGATCAGTAAATACGGTTTCAGTGTAATACATATTAGTATAAAGTAATATTTATAAAAAAAGTTTAACATAAAATAATTTGAGCTGGGATCAAGTGTTATAAATTATAATTATTGATTCTGGTTTATTTTGCGTATAATTTTAAGATTGATACAGGTATTGGCATGCAGAAATAATACAGAATGTATACTTTTTTTCAATTGTAACTTCAGCCGATATTCCACAAATACAAACTGGTGCAGGAAAAACTGCATTTTAATACATTTTTTAAAAATATATCTTTATTTAGATTATAATTAAGAAAAAATCGGATGTAATATTTTGTGACCGCCACAAATCAGAATTACTCTATCGACATTTCTTTGGAAAAACAATATGAAAGAGCAACCTAGTATTCCATTCGAACTGTAACAATTGTGACAACGTTGTAGGCTATTACAATATACTATCGCATTTATTACTGTTTGATTAGAGTATTAAACTGTGAATGAATAGAATAATTAAGGTAGAGAAGCGGTTATCATTACATGAATCGCCGTGAAGGAGAAAGAGTAACTATGAAAAAGAAAAGCATTTTTAGAATTATTTTATTTATTGTGTTGATCGTTGTTTTACAACCATCTGTTTCAGCTGAAGCAAAAACAAAAATAAGCAAATCATCGGTAACTTTAGGAATTGGCAAGACATATGATTTAAGAATTACGGATACGAAGAAAAAAGTAAGCTGGTCTGCTTCAAAGAAGGCAGTTACTGTAAAAAAGCTTACGAAAACTGGAACGAAAGCCAGAGTAAAAGCGGTTAAAGCAGGGAAAGCAGTTGTTACAGCAAAAATTGGTAATAAGAGATATCGATGTAAAGTTAACGTGGTGAATCCGAAGCTGAACACATCATCTGTTACATTAAAAACAGGACAGACATATACACTAAAAATGTCTGGTGGTACAGGTAAGATTGCCTGGTCTTCCGGGAATAGTGCAATTGCCGGAGTGAGCAAAGGAATAATCAGCGCGAAAAAAAGCGGAACCGTAACGATTAGCGCAAAGCAGAATGGCATTACGAAAAAATGCAGGGTAACGGTTCAAGCGTCTAATTCCAAGCCAGATAATGGGGGCAATAATACAGGAAACAACACAGGCAAAAAAGAAGAATGGGAATCTTTTTTACGAAAAGAAGAGGTTATTGAAGCACCTGATTCTTTTGCATTAAAGATGAAAAATATAAGCGGAAGAAATCTGGGCAATGTGATTATATATATGAATTTTTACGATGCCCAGGGAGTAAAAGTAAAATCGGTATTGGGTTTGGTAAATGGAGTACAGGCTGGAACAGATACATATTTTTATTTTAAGAAACCCGAGGCTGCTTACGATAAATACGATTTTACTATACAAAAACCGGAATATGGAGATAAAGACAGAAAAACTGAACTGGTTATAGAAAAAACAGAGATAATCCAGAACAGATGGGCTAGTCCTGTAAAAATCACAGTATTAAATAAGAGTAAGGAACATAGATTAATGTTTGACACCCTTACTTTTTATTATAAAAATGGAAGATGCGTAGGCTTAAATAAAAATGTATTTCATATAATAGATCCTTATTCACGTGGAGAGTATAGTTTGGTTGATACACAATTCTCTTACAATCAGGAGCTTGGATATACCGAATTCGACTCTGTTAAAGTGGTTATCATGGTGGCACGGAAATAATGCTTAGAATTGTTTTGTGTTATACCTTGACAAATGCTGGATAAATGGTTAGAATAACAGTTAGTCGATATGACAAAAACTGTGATGAGGAGTATTAAGAGTACTTGCGTTTCAGAGAGCTGCCGGACGGTGCGAGGCAGTAACGATAAAACTCCCAACTCGCCTCGGAGTTCCTTAATTGAAATCAGTAGATTAAGGCGGGAATTCCCGTTATAGAATAAATGAGTGCATCCTATCAGGATGAATTAGAGTGGTACCACGGAAAGTAAAGCCCTTTCGTCTCTATATGAAGACGAGAGGGCTATTTTTATTTAGGAGGAATGAACAATGGCAGTACCTTATAATCATAAGGCGGTTGAACAAAAATGGCGTAAGAACTGGGAAGCTGACCCGGTAAATGTGAACGATGGTAAGAAACCAAAGTATTATTGTCTGGATATGTTCCCATATCCGTCAGGAAACGGACTTCATGTAGGACACTGGAGAGGATATGTGATCTCTGACGTGTGGAGCAGATATAAGATGCTTCAGGGATATTACCTGATTCATCCCATGGGCTGGGATGCTTTTGGAATTCCAGCTGAAAACTATGCAATTAAGATGGGCGTGCATCCTGCTAAATCTACAGCGGAGAATGTATCAAACATCAAGCGTCAGATTAATGAAATTGCAGCAATTTATGATTGGGATATGGAAGTAAATACAACCGATCCTAATTTCTATAAATGGACACAATGGATATTTGTAAAAATGTTCAAGGCCGGATTGGCATATGAAAAAGAATTCCCAATCAACTGGTGTCCCTCCTGTAAGACCGGTTTAGCCAACGAAGAAGTAGTAAATGGTGCATGTGAGCGCTGCGGAACACCGGTTACCAAGAAAAATTTAAGACAGTGGATGCTGAAGATTACTGCATATGCAGACCGTCTGTTGTCAGATCTGGATAAACTGGATTGGCCGGAAAAGGTGAAAAAGATGCAGTCTGACTGGATCGGTAAGAGCCATGGTGCTGAGGTTGACTTCAAGGTTGAAGGAACGGACAAAGCGATCACTGTTTATACTACCAGACCAGATACCCTTTATGGGGCAACATTTATGGTGCTTGCTCCGGAACATGCTATGGCGAAAGAACTGGCAGTGGATGAAACAAGAGCAGAAGTAGAAGATTATATCTTCAAAGCTTCCATGAAATCCTCTGTTGACAGACTTCAGGATAAAGAAAAAACAGGTGTATTTACCGGAAGTTATGCAATTAATCCAATCAACGGTGCAAAGGTACCAATCTGGTTATCCGATTATGTACTTGCTGATTATGGTACAGGAGCGATCATGTGTGTACCGGCACATGATGACCGTGATTTTGAATTTGCAACTAAATTTGGTATTCCAATTGTACAGGTCATTGCCAAAGACGGTAAAGAAATTGAAAATATGACAGAAGCTTATACCGAACCGGGAATCATGATTAATTCCGGTGAATTTAGCGGAATGAGCAGCTTGGATGCGAAACGCGACCTTCCTTCTCGTCTGGAAGCCAGAGGCATCGGTAAGGTGACAACAAACTATAAACTGCGTGACTGGGTATTCTCAAGACAGCGTTATTGGGGAGAACCGATTCCAATCATTCACTGTGACCATTGTGGTGCGGTTCCGGTTCCGGAAGACCAGCTGCCGCTTACTCTGCCTGAGGTAGAAAGCTATCAGCCAACGGGTACCGGAGAATCACCCCTTGCAGCAATTGACGAGTGGGTAAATACCACATGTCCGGTATGCGGAGCACCGGCAAAAAGAGAAACCAATACAATGCCTCAGTGGGCTGGTTCTTCCTGGTATTTCCTGCGTTA
>NZ_JAWYAJ010000535.1:562-7237 GCF_034124845.1 Robinsoniella sp. | reverse complement strand
TTATGTAGACAGCCATAATAATGAAGAACTGGTTTCTAAAGAAAAAGCAGATAAACTCTTACCAGTTGATATGTATATCGGTGGTGTAGAGCATGCAGTTCTTCACTTACTGTATTCCAGATTCTATACCAAGTTCTTAAACGATATCGGAGTTGTAGATTTTGATGAACCATTTACAAAACTGTTTAATCAGGGAATGATTACCGGTAAAAATGGTATTAAGATGAGTAAATCAAAAGGAAATGTGGTATCTCCGGATGATTTAGTAAGTGACTATGGATGTGATTCTCTTAGAATGTACGAACTTTTCGTAGGACCGCCGGAATTAGATGCCGAGTGGGATGACAGAGGGATTGATGGAGTATACCGGTTTATCAACCGTTTCTGGAATTTGGTAATGGATAATAAAGACAAAAAAGTGGCTGCATCCAAAGAGATGATTAAGATCCGCCACAGAATGGTCCATGATATTACCCAGCGTCTGGAAAGTTTTAACTTAAATACGGTAATCTCCGGATTCATGGAATATAACAACAAAATGATCGAATTAGCGAAAAAAGAAGGCGGTATCGATCAGGAAACGTTAGAAACTGCAGTGATTTTACTTTCCCCATTTGCACCGCATTTAAGCGAAGAACTGTGGGAACAGTTAGGAAACAGCGATTCCGTATTCAAGAACCAGTGGCCGGAGCATGATGAAGATGCAATGAAAGATGACGAAATTGAAGTTCCGGTTCAGATTAATGGCAAGACAAAAGCGGTTATCAGCGTTCCGGCGGAGATTTCCAAAGAGGATGCAATTGCAGCAGGTAAAGAAGCCATTGCAGATAAGCTGACAGGTACAATTGTAAAAGAAATTTATGTGCCGAAGAAAATTATTAATATTGTGCAGAAATAAATGGGAATGGCAGTCATAGAGATCTATGGCTGTCATTTTCTATGATCTACTACGGTAAAAATTACCTGTTATGATATCCATGCATGATTATAACTAATTTTACAATTATATGCACGAAACTGTTGACAACCTATAAATTTAGTGTTAAATTTGAGTAAGTAGGAAAGCAGTTGAAGGCAACTTTTGAATCTGTCTTTCTTTTTTTACGAATTATTTTACATTTTATTTAGGAGGATTTTGAAATGAAAAAGATGATTGTAACTGCACTTGCTGCATCCCTTGTTTTATCACTTGCAGTATGTGGAAGCAAAGGAGCAGAAACGGAAAAAACAACAGCGGCAGCTGGCGAAACAAAAGAAGCAGGAGCAGAGGCAGCAGGTACAGAAGCAGCTGGCGGTACATTAGTAATGGCTACCAATGCAGAGTTTCCTCCATACGAATACCGCGAAGGAGATAACGTAGTTGGTATTGATGTGGAAATTGGTGAAGCGATTGCAAAAAGTATGGGAATGGAATTAAAAGTGGAAGATATGGCATTTGATTCAATAATTGTTGCAGTAGATGCAGGAAAAGCCGATGTTGGGCTTGCAGGACTTACCGTAACAGAGGATCGTCTCATGAATGTTAATTTCTCTGATCCATATACAACAGCTACGCAGGTAGTTATTGTAAAAGAAGACAGTCCGATTACTTCTCCCAATGACCTGGAGGGTAAGAAAATCGGTGTTCAGCTTGGTACAACCGGCGATCAGTATGCAGGGGATATCAAGGATGCTACAGTAGAAAGATATAACAAAGGTTTCGAAGCAGTACAGGCAATGACCCAGGGAAAAATTGATGCGGTTATCATTGACCGTGAGCCGGCAAAAGTATTTGTTGAGCAGAACGAAGGCATCAAAATGTTAGATGAAGCATATACAGAAGAAGAATATGCAATTGCAATTAAGAAAGATAATGAAGAATTATTGAAAAAAGTTAACACAGCACTGGCAGATCTGAAATCCTCTGGAGAACTTCAGAAGATCCTGGATAAATACATTAAGGCACAATAAAACAAAGGAAGATAAGTTATGGCGGAAAAATTTTATCAGAATTTTATTAAAGATGACCGTTGGAAATACCTTACAGACGGATTGTTAACGACTCTTGAAATTACTTTATTTGCAGTACTGATCGGTATTTTATTGGGATTCCTGGTTGCTGTAATACGTTCGACTTATGAAAAGACAGGAAAACTGAAGATCTTAAATTTCATCTGTAATGTATACCTGACCATTATCCGTGGAACGCCAGTTGTAGTACAGTTATTAATTACGTATTTTGTTATTTTTGCTGCTTTTGATATTAACAAGGTATTGGTTGCCATCCTTGCTTTTGGTATTAATTCAGGTGCGTATGTAGCGGAGATCATCCGCGGAGGAATTCTGTCTATTGATAACGGACAGTTTGAAGCAGGACGAAGCCTGGGATTCAATTATCCCCAGACTATGATCTATATCATCTTACCGCAGGTGTTTAAAAATGTACTTCCGGCGCTGGCAAATGAATTTATTGTATTATTAAAGGAAACATCAGTAGCTGGTTATATTGCATTGCAGGATTTAACAAAAGGCGGAGATATTATCCGCAGCCAGACCTATTCTGCGACCATGCCTCTTTTGGCGGTGGCTGCAATTTATTTAGTTTTGGTTATGATATTTACTTATCTGGTAAAATGTCTGGAAAGGAGGCTGCGTAACAGTGAGCGATAGAGGAGAAGTTTTAATTCGAGTTCAGAATCTTACAAAAGCCTTCGGTGATTTTAAGGCATTAAATGATGTATCTACGGATATCCGATCCGGTGAAGTGGTCTTTGTAGTAGGTCCGTCCGGTTCCGGTAAAAGTACTTTTCTGCGTTGTCTGAACCGATTGGAGGAACCGACTTCCGGGCATATTTTGTTTGAAGGTGTAGATATCCTGGATCCCAAAACAGATATAAACGTGCATCGTCAGAAAATGGGTATGGTGTTCCAGCACTTTAATCTTTTTCCGCATATGACAATTTTAAAGAATATGACAATTGCGCCAATGAAGCTTCAGAAGAAGACTCAGGAAGAAGCCGAAAAGGAAGCAATGAAGCTCTTAGAAAAAGTTGGGCTTGCTGACAGGGCAAACGCTTATCCAAGCCAGTTATCAGGTGGACAGAAACAGCGTATTGCGATCGTCCGTTCTCTGTGCATGAGGCCGGATGTAATGCTGTTTGACGAACCAACTTCTGCACTTGATCCGGAAATGGTTGGCGAGGTACTTAACGTTATGGCTGATCTGGCAAGAGAAAATATGACCATGGTAGTGGTTACACACGAGATGGGATTTGCAAAAGAAGTTGCCGACCGTATTTTATTTATGGCAGATGGACAGATCATAGAAGAAAACAATCCGAAGGATTTCTTTGGTAATCCAAAGAGTGAAAGACTGAAGAGCTTTTTGAGTAAAGTATTATAGTAAGCTATACAATAATCAATGTAAATAAAAGTTATTGCGTTGCCAATATGGGTAATGCGATAACTTTTTTTATTCCCACGGGCAACGAGCCAAACGGATAAGCCTGCACATTAAATTGGCAGCTACTGCGAAGGTGGCTGTGCACCAAGGCGCATGTTTAGCACGTATCTAAGCAGAGCGTAGACCAAACCCGTCGGATTGCTGCAGAGTATTTGACGCGATTAACTCCAAAATATGCACGTTTATTCCAATATAGAAATATTTAACAATGATATAATAGAAAGGATATAGTATGATAACCATATGTGGTTTTAAGAGATGATTGCCATGATTTAAGATACTTAATTGATCTAAACAGAGGTAAAGGAGAGACATATGAAGAAGCGGTTTTCAGGAATTATCATGGGAATGAAACGGATCTTTGAGAATCTGAGTATTTGCAGCAAATTTATATCAGTCTGTGTTCCTATAATTATTGTATTGGTTGTTTCGATTCTGATTGCATCAAATTCGGTTTTGTATAGATCGAATATTGAAAAGGCAGAGGAAATTGCCAGGGATGAGTGTGAGATTATGAATGTCCGGCTGGAGTCTATGAAAGAAAATGTGATTACCTGTTCCAACATGCTGGCGCAGGATATTAACCGTGTATACAGCGAAACCAATATAACGAATATTGATAATATTTCATTTATATCCATTAAAAACAATATCTATACGGCACTGGATTATGACAGACGGTGTTTTTCAGATATAGAATCTATATTATTTGTCGATACCAAACGTAACATTTCTTCTGTGGGAATAAAACAGGCACCGGACTATGAGCGTTTGGAGAAGGACTTTATTTCGGGTATTCCGAAAAAAGGACTTGCGAAGTGCGTTCAGTTTCCCATGGAGAAAAGGGATTATTTAAATGATCAGGAGCCGGTTCTCACTTTTGGAAAACGGATTATCAATATGGAAACAGGAAAGATACTGGGATATATTCTGCTTAATATAAATGAAAGCCGAATCTCAGCTATTTTTCCGGAAAAAGAAGGGGAAGTACTGGGAAGGGAATACTTTCTGAGCAGCAACACCGGGCAGGTAGTTTCTTCTATGCGCAAGGATCAGCTTCTGAAAAATGTATCGGATGGTAAACTGAGGTCTTATCTTCAGGAACCGGAAGACGGAAGTGAGAATCTGGGAATCGGAAAAAAACAATATCTGGTAACAAAAAAATGGATTAAAAGCCTGGAGTGGAATCTGGTGAGTCAGATTTCAATAGAGGATATGACAAGAGATGTGCGTACCACTACAGGAATAACTATTGCCCTTGGTATTAGTGGTATAGTCGCAGCTGTATTATTGATTTTCATCTTATCAAAATTGATAACCAGACCAATATATGCCCTGACTAAGGCAGCAGGAGAGATACAGAACGGTGATTTTTCCATCTCCTGCCCAGCGGATACAAAAGATGAAGTTGGTGTTTTGTCAACGGCGTTCAATACCATGACCGGTAAGATAGCGGGCCTGTTGGTACAGGTAAAAGCGGAGCAGAAGAGGAAGCGGGAATATGAACTGGCACTGATTCAGGCGCAGATAAAGCCGCATTTTCTCTATAATACCCTGGATCTGATTTATATATTCTGTGAATGCAATATGGCATCAAAAGGGGCTAAACTAACGAAATCTCTGGCGGATTATTACCGCACATCGTTAAGCAGCGGCAAGGAAATAATAACCATAAAGGATGAAATTAAAAATATAGAAAACTATCTATTTATTCAGAGAGAAAGGTATTGTGACCTGATTGATTTTCAGGTCTATTGTGATCCTAAGATTGAAGATTATACTATTTTAAAAATGACTCTTCAGCCATTAGTGGAAAATGCAATCTATCATGGACTGAAAGAAAAGGGTATAAAAGGAACAATCCGCATCGAAGGCAGACTGGAAGAAAGTGCAGCTGTAATAGTAGTGGAAGATGACGGGGCAGGAATGACACATGACCGGATTCGGCAGGTACTGGCTCAGGATGAACCAGAGCATAAACGTCATTTTGGGCTTCGAAGCGTAGATAAACGAATTAAATTATACTTTGGGGAAAGTTATGGAATTCATATCGACAGTGTGGTAAATAAGGGAACTAAGGTAGTTGTATATATCCCTAAGACAAGTCAGGAGACGCCTGATACAGATCAAGTTTGATACATCTGGAACGCATGTCTGTCAGAAAGCAATTTCCAGACAAGCCATAAGAGAACGGAGGAAGATTATGTTAAAGGTATTAATTGCAGATGATGAACCGCACTTTAGAATTTATATGGAACATGTACTGGATTGGGAAGGTCTGGGATTTAAGATCTGCGGTATATGTAAAAATGGTGAAGAAGCGCTGCAGAAGGTGAAGGATACTGCCCCGGATATTGTGCTGTTAGATATTAATATGCCAGGGATGAATGGAATTACTTTGGCGGAGCAGTGTAAACAAATGAACCCTGATTTATATATTGTATTTATCACGGGCTATTCTGAATTTGAGTATGCCAGAAAAGCAGTGCAGATAGGTGTGGATGAATACCTGCTGAAACCATTCTCCAGAGAAGAACTAACAAATATTGTTTATAAGCTGAAACTAAAAATATGGAAGCGCAATGAGCAAAAGCATCTGCAGCGGGCAGATCTGCAAATAGTACGGGAAGAGCTTTTGCGCAGATGGGTAGGCGAAATTTCCCAACTGAAAATAGAAGAATTTAAAAGGAGTCTTGAGAGAATTGACATCAGATTTCCAGGAAGATTCTATCTGGTAAGCGTTTTGGAAATCGATGATATTTCCGGAATGTGGAAAAACCAGGAGGACGTAGAGCTTTGGAAGTTTGGAATCGGGAATATTGCTCAGGAAGTTCTGGGAGAAATTACACAGGCTGAAATTACCCATCTGATATTCAATGGTATGGAGGATCGTGTAATATCTATTTTAAATTATGATCATAAGCTGGAACGAATTACAGATATAAAAAAATATTATGAACAAGTCAGCAGCCTGATCAGCCAGCATCTGGGATTTACGATTTCAATTGGAATTGGAAATCCGGTGACGGACATGACAGAGGTATCAAAATCCTATCGAAAGGCTCTTGCAGCGCTGGAAGAGAAATTTCTTTTGGGGGGCAGTCATGTCATCTGTTATGAAGAAGTAGACAAAGTGGACAGTGAAGCAACTTTTTACAGATTGGATTTAAATGATCAGCTGCTGGCATGTCTGCGGAAACAGCAAAGAGAAGAGATTCATCAGATTCTGGAAG
>NZ_JAWYAJ010000535.1:0-552 GCF_034124845.1 Robinsoniella sp. | reverse complement strand
AGAATATCGTTGAAAAACATCTTCCTACTGACTATGCGTATATGATGATCAGCGGTATGATGTCAATTTGTCTGTCTTATATTACAGAAATGAATGGGAATATCAGTGATATTTTTGGCGGGGGATTTTCGCCGTATTCAGAATTGTATAAAAAGACTTCCTTAAATGAGTGTCTGGCATTTCTACAGGATGTATTTGGAAAAACCATGGATGCGTTTCAATCTAATTATTCAAAGCGTGGTGCGGAGATTATTTCTATGGTGGAGGAATATATTGCCGTGAATTACAGTGATTGTGAATTAACGGTAGAAAAGATTGCGGAAGGTGTATATCTGGACAGCAGTTATCTCCGCAGAATAGTTTCCAGGCAGCTTGGATGTACGATTTCAGACTTACTCACTAATGTGCGGATGAAAGAGGCGAAAAAGTTAATGGAAGAGGCGGAAATGACGGTTACCATGGTCTCGGAAAAAGTAGGATACAGCGAGCCGGGATATTTTAGTAAATGTTTCAAAAAATATTATGGGGTCTCCCCAAAAAAATTCATTTGTC
>NZ_JAWYAJ010000534.1:0-14871 GCF_034124845.1 Robinsoniella sp. | reverse complement strand
ATCATCAAATCTTACGCATCACAGACAGGCATTGCCCCATCTGCAAAAATCAATCTCATCATTATAACTGCTGAATACAATTAGAATGGTGTTCCGCTTAAGTTATAAGGCGTCGCCTGGTATACATAATAATTCAACCAGTTGGTATACATGTTATTCGCATGGGATCTCCACATGAGAACCGGCTTATTTTCCGGGTTATTTCCCTGATAATAATTCAGCGGCATATCGATATCCAGTCCTTTGCCCACATCTCTTTTATACTCTCCATCCAGCGTCACACGGTCGTATTCCGGATGTCCCATGACAAATATTTGCCTGCCATCTTTGTTCATAGCCAGGAATACCCCGGCTTCATCGGAATCTGCCAGAATCATGAGATCTTCGCATGCCTGGATGGATTCCCTTGGAACCTCCGTATGCCTGGAATGAGGTGCCAGGAACATATCATCAAAGCCCCTTACCAGGGGAACCTTGCGGTTTAGTACCTTGTGCCAGAATAATCCAAACATCTTGCGGTCCAGCGGTTTCTTCTGAATCCCGTAATGATAATACATGGCTGCCTGCGCTCCCCAGCACAAATGAATGGTGGAGGTAACATTTGTCTTCGTCCATTCCATGATCCGGGTCAGTTCTTCCCAGTAATCCACTTCTTCAAACTCCAGCTGTTCTACCGGAGCACCGGTAATAATCATACCGTCAAAGCTTCGTTTCTTCACATCATCAAAGGTTATGTAGAACTGATTCAAATGACTTGTGGCTGTGTTCTTCGATTCATGAGAAGTTACCATCAGGAAAGTAATGTTCACCTGCAGCGGCGTATTCGATAAGGAACGCAAAAGCTGCAGCTCGGTTTCCTCCTTCAATGGCATGAGGTTCAAAATTGCAATTTCAATCGGACGGATATCCTGGTGCATAGCACGGTTCTCATCCATAACAAATATATTCTCCCGCTCAAGGATCTCTTTTGCTGGTAAATCACCCAGTACTTTAATTGGCATACTCATCACCTTTTCTTATTTTCTCGTTTTCACTGGTATTAGTATAACACATTCTTTTCTTCCAGTAAAAGTAAAATTTTATGGCACACTTGTACGTGTGCCACAGACATTACATAAGCGGTGCAAATAACCGCAGTACCATTCCGATGAGCTTAATCACCGGATTAAGCTTTTTATAATCTTCCTGTGTTATTTTCTGGCACTTTTTCAGTGTCTCCTGGAAGTCCGCTTCAATATTTGCAATTTCTGCATTTTTAAATAAAAGTGCCGCACACTCAAAATGCAGATACATACTTCTGAAATCCAGGTTGATTGTCCCCACAATCGCCTTTTCGTCATCGGATGTAAAGACTTTCGCATGAACAAATCCCGGGGTATATTCATAGATCTGCACTCCCGCATCCAGCAATTCATTGTAATAGGTTTTAGCCAGCACAAAGGCATACCATTTATCCGGAATATGAGGCATCATAATAATGACTTCCACACCTCTTTTTGCCGCATAGATCAATGCAACTTTTAATTCCTGGTCCAAGATCAGATACGGCGTCATGATATGTACATATTTTTTCGCCGTAAACAGGATATCCATATATACCAGTTCCCCAACCTGCTCATTGTCTACCGGGCTGTCTCCATAAGGGATTACAAACCCATCTCCCGGTGCCGGTATCTTCAGCTGCGGCACATCCACATATTTTCTGTAGTCTTCTTCACTATGGCGCTTGTCCACGTTCCACATCTTCAGAAACAGCAGCGTAAAGCTTTTTACTGCCTCGCCCTGAATCATGATGGAAGTGTCCTTCCAATGTCCGAAGCGTTCTTTTTGATTGATATATTCATCTGCCAGATTGATTCCTCCGGTAAATGCAAGATATCCGTCAATCACCAGGATTTTTCGGTGGTCCCGGTTATTCTGAATCGTAGATAACGCCGGTTTAATCGGAGAAAACATCCGGCACTGGATTCCCAGCTCCTGCATTCTCTTGGGGTAATTATAAGGAAGCAGAACAAGGGAGCACATGCCATCATACATGAAACGTACTTCCACCCCTTCTTTCACTTTTCGCTCCAGAATCTCCAGGATGGTATCCCACATAACACCCCGTTCCACAATAAAATATTCCATAAAGATAAAATGCTGTGCCCGCTCAAGCTGTACAATCATCTCTGCAAACTTATCTTCTCCAAGGGGAAAGTACTTCGCAGAGGTATTTTGGTAAACAGGAAGATTCTCCACACGATACAAATAATCGGAAAGATGTGCCATGCCCTCATCCTCCCGGCGAAGATTTTCCAGTACCTCCGCATTCTGGGGCGTCAGCTCTTTTGTTTCTATATTCAATCTTTTCAGTCTGGAATTTACCCATTTGGTATCAATCTGTAACTCAATAAATAAGTAAAACAATGCTCCAAATACAGGTATGACCAGAATGGGTATAATCCAGGCAATCATAAATGCAGGATTTTCTCTTTTATTTATGATGTAAATAACAAGTACCAGAGCCAGGGCAACTACAGCTCCATAGGCATAAAACATATAGTCTCTCAGCAATTCAAATCCCAGGAACAGAATTCCAATCTGAATCAGCAACAGGAAGACCAGAATTGCACTGCGACTAAATACAACACTAAAAAAACCTTTTTTACCTTTTTCCATCTAATCCCTCTTCTCTAAAAATACAACAAATGCCGCATAATCTCATATTATAACATACTTTACCTATTTTCATAGGACTAATTTCCAAATAAGTACTCTTATTTTCCCATTACATCATGCACTTTTTGCTTTGCCTAGTCTAATTTACAATTAGGTTCCCTTATTCCTTTGGCACCATCAACACCTTTAGTCATTGCAGGGTTCAATTTCGAATGATAATTATCTTCTCTTAATTCCCAAACATATGATATACTGAGATCGGTACTGAAATTACTACATGATCCGAGGAGGAATACAGATGAAATTACAGCAGCTTTTAAGCTATACCAGAAAAGCCGTTGATGAATACCAGATGATTGAAGAAGGAGACAGAATCGCTGTGGGAATCTCCGGCGGCAAAGACAGCCTGACTATGTTATATGCCCTTCATGGCCTGAAACGTTTTTATCCAAAACATTTTGAACTGGAGGCAATTACAGTGAGTCTGGGGTATCCCGACTTTAACCTGGAACCAATCCGAAATCTTTGTAAAGAACTGGAGGTTCCCTATACGGTGATCGATACAGAAATCGCCAGAATCATATTTGATGAAAGAAAAGAGAGCAATCCCTGCTCCCTGTGTGCCAAAATGAGAAAAGGTGCCTTTAATGAGGCAGCAAAAAAAATGGGATGCAACAAAGTAGCCTACGCCCATCACAAAGATGATATTGTAGAGACCATGCTGCTCTCCCTGATTTTTGAAGGCCGCTTTCACTCATTCTCACCGAGAACATACCTGGACCGTATGGACATGACAGTGATACGGCCACTGATGTACGTACTGGAAGCAGATGTCATCGGCTTTAAAAATAAGTACCGCCTTCCGGTCGCCAAAAGCCCTTGCCCGATTGACGGCTATACCAAAAGAGAGTATGCGAAAAATCTGATCCGACAGCTTAATGCGGAAAATCCCGGCGTGAAAGAAAGAATGTTCACCGCCGTATTAAATGGGAATATTCCTGGATGGCCCCAGCGGATTCCCCACACCAGACAGTCGTAACATCAATTTCAGATACGCTCTTTTATGACTACATGAACCACATCACCGGGCTGTTTTTGGATTTTCTGCCGGATATCTTTGCGAAGTCCTATGATATGGCAGGGTGTCTTCATCCGAACCAGGCTCCCGGCATAGGGTTCTCCGTCAAAAAGAGCATCTACCTTTACTCTACCTTTTCCAAAAACTTCCCTTACATCGAAGGGAATCTCTACATAAGCCCCGTCGATATCGGGGACTTTTTTAATTTCAGCATCAAATTCATAACTGTTTGTATTCAATCTGTTACCTCCGCTAAATCCGCCGCTCCTGCGTCAGAGTTTCTGTCCCTCCTACCGTAAGCCGGCAATGGCTTCTGCCAGCTGTTCAAATGCTTTCTTTAAAGTTTCTCTCTGGCAGGCAATATTGATTCTCTGGAATCCGCTCCCGCACTCACCGAACATGGAACCGTCGTTTAGCCACAGATGAGCTTTATCTACCAAAAAGTCATTTAGTTCTTCCACGGTAAGCCCCAGTTCCCGGAAATCTACCCATAATAAATAAGTTCCCTGAGGCTCTATAAGATGAATCTGGGGCAGGTTTTCTTTTAAAAATGTTCTTACAAATTCCAGATTACCTGTGAGATATTCTTTTAACTCAGCCAGCCATTCACCGCCATAGGTATATGCAGCCTGGCACGCGGCAAGGCCGCAGGTATTCAGGTCACTGTATCCGGTTTTGGTAATTTCTTTTTTAAACTGTTCCCGTATGTCTGCGTTTGGAATCCAAATATTGGATGCCTGCAGTCCAGCCAGATTAAAGGTTTTACTCGGAGCGGTACACACAATGGCATTGTCTGCATATGCCTGTCCCAAAGAAGCATATACCAGATGCTGATACCCCGGATAAGTGAAGTCGCAATGGATCTCATCGGAAACGACCAGTACATGATGCTTCATGCAGATATCCCCCACTCTTTGCAGCTCTTCTCTGGTCCAGACCCGTCCAACCGGGTTATGGGGACTGCACAGGAGGAAGACCTTTACCTCTTCTTCCACAATCTTTTTCTCAAAGTCCTCATAATCCATGCGGTAGACACCCTCTTCACATACCAGCTGGTTCACCACAAGCCTGCGGTCATTGGCTTTGATTACATTTGCAAAGGGGTGATATACCGGCTGCTGGATCAAAATACTCTCCCCTTCTCTTGAGAATGCCCGGATTGCAGTTGCCAGGGCAAACACCACCCCCGGAGATTTAACAACCCAGGACGCATCTGTCTCCCATCCAAAATGATCCAGAAACCATTTTCCCAGAACCTGATAATACTCCGGCTTTGCATCCGTGTAACCAAAAACACCATGCTCGGCGCACCGCCTCAAGGTCTCTTTTACCTGATCCGGCACGCAGAAATCCATATCTGCCACCCATAGCGGTATCAACCCTTCCGGTCTTCCAAACTCAGCTGCAAAATCATATTTCAGGCAATTAGTGCCTTTTCTGTCTACCAGTTTATCAAATTGACTTTTTTTCATCGTAATCTCCTATCCGATACTTATGATCTTCTTCTTTTGCTTTTTTCATACAGTAACTTAAATTTTATATTTCACTTTCCATTAACCCCATCACAATTTTCGTCACCTTTTCCATATCACTTACGGTGGTATACTCACTGCCTGAATGAGCCTGCTGCATGGCAGATGCCAGGACCATTCCCCGGACTCCATTTGCAGATAAATGATTTTGGTCACTGCCTCCAAATGTTCTTTCCAGAACCGGCTCTATCCCAAGACTTTTGCAGACATCTTCATAGCGCCTGACGACTTCTGCATCCGCAGGTGTCACATATGCCTGAAATAAGATTTCTTCCTGATACTTCACAAAACCGCCAAGTATGGCTGCCTCTTCTTCAAAAATATTGTGGATATCCTTTAACTGCCTCAAGACCGCCTCATGGGAGAAGCTGCGCACCTCGCCTTTTACCGTACAGGCAGACGGCACGATGTTGGTTGCAAAATCACTTTGGATGCTGCCGATATTTACGGTCATTTCCGTCCCCACATGTCCCAGTGGAATCCGTGTTACCGCTTTTGATGCTATCAAAACGGCGTTTACACCTTCTTCCGGCGCAAATCCCGCATGCGCTGCTTTTCCCCGTACCGCTGCTTCAAAAGTCGCCAGGGAAGGCGCCGCCACTGCTGCACTTCCAATTTGCCCGGTTTTATCCAGTACATAAGATTCTTTTGCTTTTAACCTGGAGAAATCAAACACCTGGCTGCCCCGCAGATGCTGCTCTTCTGCTATGGAGATCAGAAATTCCACATCCCGGTGGGCAGATTTTTGTTCCGTAATACTGCGAACCGCCTCGATCACCTCAGCGATTGCCGCCAAATCATCGGCTCCAAGAACCGTTGTCCCATCGCTTGTTATCTTTCCATCCTCATGTACCACGGCCTTCTTCCCTTTTGCCGGCTCTACGGTATCCATGTGCATGGAAAACAAAATAGGATCCCCTTCTAATGTCCCTTTCCAATAGCCATACAGATTTCCGCAATTCCCGCCAAAAAAACTACCGGCTTTATCTTCTTCCAGCATAATCTGATTCTCTGCAAATACACCAATCAGATAATCTGCCATCTCCCGCTCCGAAAAAGAAGGGGAATCGATGGATACTAAGCGGCAAAATTCCTTAATCATCCGTTCTCTGTCCATTTTTACCTCCTGAAATACTATATAACTTTAATTAAATTTGGGTTTGTACCAACACGAATTTCTCATCTTCTTACTGTTTTTGTTGTCCGGAACATTTTTCAAGCTTTATGAATCAATAGTATATCACGAAATAATGTATAATTCACCATCCTTTATGATTTTCCACAAATTTTTCTTATCCGCACAAAATTTTCCATTTTCTACTACTTTTCATAAAAAGCCAAAGTTCTTTTAAGTAATTATTTAAAATATCCTTATAGGTCTGAACGATGTTCGTTAAATTTTATACAAGGATTGTGTTAAATTTTCGTCAATGTATCTAAATTTATACAATATTTTTCTGTTCTTACCATATAAAAAGGATTGTTCAAAATTTGTCAAACAACAAAAAAAGTGATAGAATACGTTAAATAAATCACACGATAAGGAGTGGTAGAGATGGCAGTAATGGCAGGTATGATAGTAACTCTGGGATTGTTAGTAAACGGTTCTGCGATGGTAGCATTACAGTTCCTATCTTTAAAAAGAAAAACAGTGCGGGTGAAATAATCAAACATAACGGTTAAATAAGCGAAAAAAGCGGGTCCGATAGCAACCCCGCTTTTTTAATGCCCTGTCTTGTATTCACTTAAACCACTTTTTGATCTTGAAATACCAGATTTCGATTCCGGTAACCAGGATACTAACCAGAATAATAATTTCATATCCATATTTCGTTTTGAGTTCGGGCATGTTGGCAAAATTCATGCCATACCATCCTGCAATCAGCGTCAGGGGCATAAAAATTGTGGTTACTACGGTCAAAAACTGCATCACTTTATTCTGGTGGATATCGATCTGGGACTGGTACATTTCCCGCAGCTGCATAGAATACTCCCGGAGCATGTGGGTGGTATCGTAAAAACGCTCCACACGCTTTGTATAAAAAGTGAAGAGCCTGCAGTCTTCCCGGTTAAACAGCCGGTTCTGGTTTTCACTCAGGGTATCACTTAAATCCATCAGCTGCTGATAATAGGCATTGAGTTTTAGCAGTTCCCTTCTGCATTTTAACAGCTTTTTATTGAACTCTCTGGTGTCGGAATTGGAGAGGCTTTCTTCCATTTCCTCCAGCTTTTCCTCATACTTCTGTAAGAAAATAACATCATCCCTGGTGAGATATTCTAGAAATTCAAAAAATACATGGGCTACATATGTTTTGGGAAGTACCTGGATCTGGCAGATTTCCTCCAGCATTTTTTCCACAATGTGGTTATCATCTACAAAGAGTAGCTTTTCCTTATCCATGTAATAGCCAAACCCGGATTCTTTTTCCAGAAGGTCTTCCTTACAGGGTATTACAAACGTTCCCACGATGCAGTTTCTCAGCACATCCGCTTTACAGAACTCCACATTTCCAAGGCTTCTGGTCAATAAATCCACGTGAAGGGTTTTCTCGTATCGCTTCTTATATTCCGATGAAGAGAGGCATTCCACCAGAACATGCCCTTCCGGCGGAGTCTCTCCCTTTTCTAAAAGTATTAATTTATCCTGTACATAATATCGCATTCCACTAACTCCAATCCATATCAATATGACACTTCTTCTATTCATATTGTATACGGAATGAGCAGCAATTACAATAGTCTTAAACCCTTTTGATCTTTTTGGAAGGTGTCTTTACAAATTCTTCTTCCCGGACCTTCAATCCATGAATTCTCTTATAAACCGGTCTGTCTTTATTATACGCATCCAGAATGTTCTGCAGCTCTGCTTCGATGTTTTTCATGCGTTTCTTCTTTGCATATTCATAGTCGGGGAAGATCTCCGCCTGAATCAGGCTGTCTTTCTCACTCACAATTATTTCTTTTACCAGAGGTGCCTTACTGATTTCGTTTTCCAGTTCCTCGGGCGAGACATTTTCCCCGTTATTTAAGATGATCAGATTCTTTTTCCGGCCTGTAATGTACAGGAAATGATCTTCATCTGCGTAACCCAGATCACCGGTTTTTAGCCATCCGTCTTCCAGCGTCTCTGCCGTTTCCTTTGGCATTTTATAGTATCCAAGCATCACGGAAGGGCTTTTCACCCAGATTTCTTCCTCTACTATTTTCACTTCACACCCCGGCAGCAGCTTCCCGACAGAATTTTTACGGCTGTCCCACTCCAGATTGGTACTGATAACCGGAGAACATTCTGTCATTCCGTATCCCTGGAGAATGCGGATGCCATATGCCTGAAATCCGTCAATTAAATCCGGATTCAAATAGGCACCCCCGCTGCAGATCGTTTTCAGATTTCCGCCAAGAGCCGCTTTAGCAATCATTTTCTTTGGTAAAATCCCGGTTGCATCTACAAGCTTTGCATACAGTGATTCAATCACCATCGGCACCAGTAGGACGATTTCCGGTTTAAACAATTTCATGTTCTTCTGCACGTGCATAATGGAATCATTGATGCAGATAACCATTCCGATGTAAATAGCTTTTAAAATATCCATGGTAAAGCAATATGCATGGTGGATAGGCAAAAGCGTCATGGAAATGGTGCCTGCCGGAATCTTCATATCCAGACACACTGCATTATCCGCCAGATTGCGGTGGCTCAGCATAACACCTTTGCTTTTTCCGGTTGTCCCGGATGTAAAAAGAATCGCTGTCATTTTATCACAGTCTATATCAGCCGAAAAACTTCCTGCATTTTCTTCAAGCAGCCTGCTAAATGACAGCATTTCATCCAAATGCTCCAAAGCCTGCATGGATATCAAATATTGAATTCCCGGACATTTCTCTTTTACAGCCTGTACCAGATCCTTTCGCAGTTCATCAAACACCAGAACGCTGATATCCGCACGGTTTAATAGCTCACACACTTCTTCTGCGGGCAGCTGTGCATCCAGAGGCACTGCCACACTGCCTGAATTAACCGTTCCAAAATAGCTGATTATCCATTGATATGTAGTAGGACCTATGACAGCCACATGCTTTTTTAGCATATCCAGTTTTTCCAGTGACCTGCTGAATGCTTCACTGTCTTTTTGAATGTCCAGGTAGGTTTTGGTAATCACTTCCTTACGCACCTTATAACGGATTGCCGGGGCCTCCCCATACTGACCTGCTGCGTATTGTATAATGTCTCTCATATTTTGGATCTTCGTTTCCATATGCTCCTCCCATTTCAGGCTATTCTCAGCCATTCTAAATGTCCACTGTTGCCTGACCTTCTTAAGCTTCTTGCAATTTTGTAATATATTTCACTGCATCACCGACTGTCTTTACATTTACCACTTCGCGCTCTTCCACTTCGATATCAAACGTATCTTCTATCTCCCCAACCATACTCATAAAATCGTATGAATTAAATCCCAAATCCTCTATAAACCGGCTTTCTTCTTTAATATCAGACGGTTCTGCTTCTACATATTCACAAATCATTTCTTTTAATTGATCCAGCATCTCTATACCCATCCTTTCCTAAATTATAATTTTCTTTCGGCTCCTTTTGGGCTCCCTTATACGTGATCCATTATTTCGCCAACCGTATCCTCCGGATGATCCGTTCCATAAAACAATATCTTACAGAGATAGTAATATACATATTCCAGTTTTTCCGGTGTTACGGCACCGGTCTGGTATTCGAAACTGAAATCCAGTCCATTGTCCTGTGCCCTGTGCATAACGGTGAGGTACAGGGTATGGGCTGCCGCACCGTTGGTATACCATGCGGTCTTGTATTTAATATCCCCCAGTTTGTCCAATCCTTTACTCTGCATAGTCAGAGGCTGGTAGGTCAGGCTCATGGGTTCATAGGTCTGGGCGCCCTGCATTTGATAATGTTTTCTTCTCACCTCAAAATAAGAAACCGGGTCATAATTGGCATGTCGGAATAACTGGTTCTGCCCGTCCCGTATCTTATGAATCCCTTCCAGGAATGTTTCATCCCTTGAAACAATTGTTCGGAAAGGAAAACAGTGGATTCTTGTTCCGCCGCTCTTTTTTTCGGAAAGAGTCGCCCGTCTGGCAATGGTGGTGGTAAGGGAAACGTCATCCAGCTCGTTTTCTTTCTGTAAAAAAGTCCGAAGTCCCATCATGAGCAGACATACCATAGATATCTGACGCTCTTCACAAAAATTCAGAAGACGCTTGGAGGGCTCAGCCTCCAGATGAAAAACTGTTATGTTGGCATCTACGTTATCCGTGAGATTGGCAGCCGCACGAAGCTCTGGATTGCCCGTGGATTTCCGTTGCTGTATGAGTTTTTCCGGTCCATGGATATCACAGAAAACCGGCTCTGAACTCTTGATGAGATTCTCGAAAAAGGCGGTATCTCTTTTCTTCGCTGAGGTTCCGGCTTCGTATGCAATATCTTTTTCCAGCTGAGTGATATAAGACGCCATTTCTTTGGGATAGTCGATCCCTTCATACTTATAATGGCAGTAGATTTCAATGACATCCTTTAAAAATACGATCAGAGACTGGGCATCCATGGTCATGTGGTCTACCAGCATATAGACGCCCTGGTATCCATCCGGAAGCTGAATCATGATAATCCGGTTCATGGGACTGTCAAACCGCTCAAACGGGATTCCGGTCCATTCTTTCATTTTATCCTCAGCGTGTTCCTGCTGCCATCCGGTAAAATCAAAGTGTTCGATTTCCCGTTCTTCTCTGTCCGCAATGTATTGATATATATTACCAGCTTTGTCCTTTGCAAAACGGATGCGCATACTCTCGCATCTGGCATATGCTTCATAAATCGCTTTCTTCAAAACATCCCAGTCCAGATCCTGTTCAATCGTTAAACTGGTTCCTATATTCAGAACCTGTTTCTTTGCGCAGTGCGCCAGCGTAAAAAAATGCAGACGCTGCGCCGCAGTTAACGGATATACTTTTTTTCCATATCTTGTTTTCATCATAACCCCTCCTCCATAATGCTGTTCAAGAAATCTTTGACTTTGATTTCGTATTTTTCAGTACTTTTATAATAACTTTCTGCATGGGCTGCGCCTTTCACAATCAGCATCTCTTTTCGTGATTTACAGGCTTTGTACAGCTTATGGCACATCCAGGAGGGTACGAATGTATCCGCATCACCATGGATAAACAGAATCGGCACGGTAGATTTCGCCACCTCATTTAAGGCATTACACTCATTTAACCCGTATCCGGCTTCCCTTTTTGCCATAACATCCGCTATCTGCAGAATTGGAAAGGAAGGCAGGTGGTATGTATTTTTCAAAACAGAATCAAATACTTCCCATGCGGAAGTGAATCCGCAGTCGGACACAATTCCTTTTACACAGCCGGGCAGGGACAATCCGCTCACCATTAAAGCAGTGGCACCTCCCATTGAAATGCCGTGAAGCATAACTAGACAATTTTTACCGCATCTTTTTTCCAGATACCGAATCCACTTTACCACATCAAATCTGTCCAGGCATCCAAATCCAATATAGGTTCCTTCACTCTCCCCGTGTGACCTGTGATCTACGATCAGCAGACTGTAACCTAAATGCAGATAAAAATATGCCAGTGAATTAAAATCATTGGAACCCCGGCTGGTATAACCATGGAGGCACAGGATGACTTTATCCGGATTTCTCCCGGGATAGAAATGGCCTTTCAGCCTTAATCCGTCCCTTGCAATGATAGAAACTGCTTCGTGATTCTGTTTGTCTACCCAGTCTTTTTTCTTTCGAATTCCCGGCAGGTACTGGTTCCAGTCGGTTCCCGCCATCTTGGTGGTCCGTTCTTCTTTTGCATTTCCCCGAATCATGGTCCGCCTGAAAAAATAACCGGCAATCCCTGTTTCCACCGCTGCTGCTGCTATTCCTGCTCCCAGTAAAATTCCTGATTTACTCATAGACAAACCTCCCTAAATAAATTTCTGAAGCATCAGTGCCTTGTCAAAATCTCCTTCCACTTTTAACTGCCCCAGCGTAAATGCCAGAATCGGATCCAGCTTCTTTTTTGCAATTTTCAAAAGCGTCTTTGCAGTGCAGGTAAACAGTACATCTCTGTCGTAATACTCATATGGTTCTATATAAAGCTCCCCGTTTTTTACCTCGGCATAAAATGCTCCCTCAGCTTCTCCCTCAATATTAAACTGATATGCCAGATGTGTGTGGATGGTGTTTACATCCGCCTTACTGAAAATACTTTTAATCTCTTCAAATAATGCTTCATAGGTCATGTTTTCCGCTCCTTCTCTTCTCTGATTCCATCTTGTTCATCTAAAATGTCCAGCACTCCTACGTCATATTCATTCAATTTCCTGCTGGTAATGTCCAGACATTTTTTCATTGCCTGCATGCGGTATTCTAAATATTCACGGTATTGGGTAATGAGTGCTCTTCTCTGGGACAGTGTATTTTCTCCCTGCACCAGAAGTGAAATATACTCTTTTATTTTTGCAATGGGCATATCGATTTCCCGAAGGGCAAGTATCATATCCACCCATTCCACATCCCCTTCCGTAAAGACCCTGGTTCCATTATCCTTTTTCTTAATAAATGGCAAAAGTCCCTCTTTATCATAATAATGTAAGGTATAAACTGAAATGCCTAATTTTTCTGAAACTTGTTTTACTGAGTATTCCATAACTGCCTCCTTGTACAGCATTGCTTAAATAGCAGATGCTATATCGCTGTTATTTAAGCAACGCCGTACTAGTTTTATTATGCGCTATAGAGTGCGCTCTATGTCAATAGGAAAAGATAATACAGTTTATGCAGTATTTGGATAAAAAACTGTATAAATTTCATAGTTCTTTTTTCTTTGTGTGTGGGTTTCATGTTGGATTTTGGTGGATTCTGTCGAATCGCTTTGTATGTAAAAGAATTGGTTTCCGGGATGATTCCAGGAAATGGATAAATAAAAAACACCAAAGTTAACCCTCTGCGGTAAATGTTCTCTTTGGTGTTTTATAAATTATATCGTATAAATAATCATAAGTGTAAAGGACTAAATCAGGGCAAATTCTTTTAGTCCATTGTAGATTCCATCTTCATATATACCGCTGGTTCTGTATTTTGCAACTGCAAATACCTCTTCACTGCTGTTTCCCATAGCAATCCCATAGTTTACATATTGGATCATTTCCAGATCATTTACGCTGTCTCCAAACGCGTAGCTTTCCTTTTGATCAATATTCAGGTGCTGCAGCAGTGTTTCGATACCCGTTGCCTTAGAATACCCCACAGGTACACATTCCGCATAATTATCATCGTCTGCCTCAAAATGAATGATGGCCTCCAGAATGTCTTTTAAATCTTCCCGAAATTCCTTTAATTCAGACTCTTTTCCAAAATGAACGGTCAATTTATTCATCTCTATAGAATCCATGTTCTCAATCATAGGCAGAAATCCTGTCATGTGCCGGACCTGGTCCAGATATTTAGACCGCTTTAAATTCTCATTGTAATACATGGCTTTACTTCCTTCCAGGATTACCTCAAGGCCGTATTTTACAGATGCATCCACTACCCGGCGGACTTCCTGTCTGCTTAAGATCCGGTTTTGTACCGGTTTGCCATGATACTCCACATAAGTTCCGCAAGCGCCCACAATTCCCTGAAATCCCAGAGCAATCAGTTCCTCCATGATCATTGCTCTTGCCCTTCCTGTACAAAGGACAGGGATATGGCCATTCTCAACCAGCATTGCAATCGCCTGCTTCGTGGATGGCTCTACCCCTGTCCTGTGATCATATATCGTTCCATCAATATCAAAAAATATTATTTTCTTATTTTCTAATTTCTTATTTTCCATCTTCTTACTCCTCATCTGTTCTTGAGCCTGTTTAAAATTGCTTTCAGTCAGCAAGCTCTGTTCACCGACGTTTCCTTATTAGGATATCGGGATATGAGGGAAAAGTCAATATAGAAAACGTATGATAATTTTGCCTTTTTTGATATGAAATTGGAAATACTGTCCCAATGTATTTTTCATATATATTTATAAATGAACTCTATGAGTGGCTGCAGTTATGTCCGCAGCTGTGGTCTGCATGGCTGCCGCAGTCACTGTGTCCATCCCCGTGTGCATGCTCATGATGGCTGCATTTCACATCCGGATTATACGAAAGCTTGTCTCCTAACAAGTTTACAACGGCTTCATCTGCATCGCCGGAAGCTCCGCCGAACAGCTTGATTCCTGCATCTTTCAGGGCATTCTGGGCCCCTCCGCCGATACCGCCGCAGATCAAAACATCAACACCTGCTTCTTTTAAAAATCCCGCCAGCGCACCATGTCCGCTGCCATTGGTATCCAGCACTTCACTGGAGATAATCTCATTCTCGTTGATTTCATATACCTTAAACTGGCTGCTATGTCCAAAATGCTGGAAAATTTGTCCGTTTTCATATGTTACTGCTACTTTCATGTTTTAGTCCTCCTATAAAATGAATTTCTTATAGTTTAACACACTTTCGGATATAATTCCAGGGGGGCGGCAGAGCGTGTTTTAAAATTGCTTTCTGGCAGCTGTGCGTCACACTTTGTGGGAGA
>NZ_JAWYAJ010000533.1:0-4860 GCF_034124845.1 Robinsoniella sp. | reverse complement strand
TAGCTCCTATGGCTAAAGCATTAAATGACTTAGCTCCAATCAAAACTGGTATCATGGCTACTATCCATGCATACACAGGAGATCAGATGACTCTTGACGGACCTCATCCAAAGGGAGATTTAAGAAGAGCTCGTGCTGCAGCAGCTAACATTGTTCCTAACAGCACAGGCGCAGCAAAAGCTATTGGTTTAGTTATTCCTGAATTAAACGGAAAGTTAATCGGATCTGCTCAGCGTGTACCAGTTCCTACAGGTTCTACTACTATCTTAACAGCAGTTGTAGAAGGAACAGTTACAAAAGAAGATATCAATGCAGCTATGAAAGCAGCAGCTACAGAATCTTTTGGTTACACAGAAGAAGAATTAGTATCCAGTGATATCATCGGAATCAGATTTGGTTCCCTGTTTGATGCTACACAGACAATGGTATTACCATTAGATAATGGCACAACACAGGTTCAGGTAGTTTCATGGTATGACAATGAAAACTCCTACACAAGCCAGATGGTTCGTACAATCAAATACTTCTCTGAGTTAGCATAATTCAAGCAAAACAGAGATAACAAGTTAGATCCTGAAGGGTCCGGTCTTAGGACTGGACTCTTTTGTGGTTTTGACAGTCCATAAGTCAAAAACCCCCATTGAAGCAACAGGGTTTTTGGTCTACGCTCCGCTTCGGTCCGTGCTAAACGTGCGCCACTGGCGCACAGTACTCTCGCGGCAGCCGCCAAATGGACACGCCAGTGTGTCCGTTTGGTTCGCTGCACGCGGAAATAAAATAAATAACCCAGGAGGCAGATACACATGCTTAATAAAAAATCAGTAGATGATATTAACGTAAAAGGCCAGCGTGTACTGGTTCGTTGTGATTTCAACGTACCGTTACAGGAAGGTAAAATTACAGATGAAAACCGTTTAGTTGCAGCTCTTCCTACAATTAAGAAATTAATTGCAGACGGCGGAAAGGTAATCCTCTGCTCCCATCTTGGAAAACCCAAGGGAGAAGCAAAGCCGGAATTATCTTTAGCACCTGTTGCAGCTCGTTTATCAGAATTATTAGGACAGGAAGTAAAATTTGCAGCAGATCCTGAAGTAGTGGGAGCAAATGCAAAAGCAGCTGTGGAAGCAATGAACGACGGCGATGTAGTTCTTCTTGAAAACACACGTTACAGAGCAGAAGAAACAAAGAATGGCGAAGTATTCAGCAAAGAATTAGCTTCTCTTTGTGATGTATTTGTAAATGATGCATTTGGTACAGCCCACAGAGCACACTGCTCTAACGTAGGGGTTACACAGTATGTGAAAACAGCTGTTGTTGGATACTTAATGCAAAAAGAAATTGATTTCTTGGGAAATGCAGTAAATAATCCGGAGAGACCATTTGTAGCGATCCTTGGCGGATCCAAAGTTTCCTCTAAGATTTCTGTAATCAACAACCTGCTTGATAAAGTAGATACTTTAATCATCGGCGGTGGTATGTGCTTTACATTCGCAAAAGCACAGGGTATGGAAATCGGTAAATCTTTAGTAGAGCCTGATTACCTGGATTACTCCAAAGAAATGGTAGAAAAAGCAAAAGCAAAAGGCGTAAATTTATTACTGCCGGTTGACTATATTGCAGCAAAAGAATTTTCAAATGACTCTGAATTCCGTACAGTAGAAGGAAATTTAGAAGCAGATGAAATGGGACTTGACATCGGACCTAAATCTGCTCAAATGTTTGCAGATGCATTAAAAGATGCTAAAACAGTAGTTTGGAACGGACCAATGGGATGCTTCGAAATGTCCAACTTCGCAGGCGGAACAGTTGCAGTAGCAAAAGCACTTGCTGATATCGATGCTACTACAATCATCGGCGGCGGTGACTCTGCAGCAGCAGTGAACCAGCTGGGATTTGGCGATAAAATGACTCATATTTCTACAGGCGGCGGCGCTTCTCTTGAATTCCTGGAAGGAAAAGATCTTCCCGGAGTAGTAGCTGCAAACGATAAATAAGTTTCAATACAACTATAAAATCCGGGCAGTATCATGTCAGCCGGATTTAAAGAAAACAGGAGAATATAATAATGGCAAGAAAGAAAATTATCGCAGGAAACTGGAAAATGAACATGACTCCAAGTGAGGCAGTTGCATTAGTAAATGAATTAAAACCATTAGTAGCAAGCGAAGAAGTAGACGTAGTATTCTGCGTACCTGCAATCGACATTATCCCGGTTATGGAAGCAGCAAAAGGCTCTAACATCCAGGTTGGTGCTGAAAATATGTACTATGAAGAAAAAGGTGCTTTCACAGGAGAAATCTCACCTGCAATGTTAACAGATGTTGGAGTAAAATATGTAGTTCTCGGACATTCTGAAAGAAGAGAATACTTCGCAGAAACAAACGAAACAGTAAACAAGAAAGTATTAAAAGCTTTCGAACATGGAATTACACCAATCGTTTGCTGTGGCGAAACATTAGAGCAGAGAGAACAGGGCGTAACAATTGATTTCATCCGTCAGCAGATCAAAGTTGCATTCTTAAATGTAACAGCAGATCAGGCTAAGACAGCTGTAATCGCTTACGAACCAATCTGGGCAATCGGAACAGGTAAAGTAGCAACTACAGAGCAGGCTCAGGAAGTTTGTGCTGCAATCCGTGTATGCATCGGCGAAATCTATGATCAGGCAACAGCAGAAGCAATCCGCATCCAGTACGGTGGATCTGTATCAGCATCAAGCGCTGCAGAATTATTTGCTCAGGCAGATATCGATGGCGGTCTTGTAGGCGGAGCTGCATTAAAACCAGACTTTGGTAAAATTGTAAATTACAAATAATTTATGATTAAATAGATAAAATTAGTCAAACCCTCCGGCAGCTTGCTGGGGGGTTTTTCCGACCCATCTTTGACTTTCTTTCATATAAAGCCTGGTCTGCTTTTTGATATAATTTCATTCATAAGACTTTACAAAATGGCGCCGGTCTATAAAAGCATCTTATGGGAGAAAACCCCAAATTTGAATTGCAGCCCCCCAACATTTAGTGCTATAATAAACAACGTAAGTGATGTCCTGTCACAAAAGGATAAAAAAGGAGAAAGAGATGAGCGAGGTAAAGAAAATCAACATTGCCCTGCTTGGTCTGGGTACTGTGGGTACCGGAGTTTACAAGGTCCTGAAGAGCCAGCGGGAGGAAATGCCCTCTAAGATTGGCGCGGAACTTGTGGTTAAGAAAATTCTGGTCCGCAACCTGGAGAAGGCTGCAGCCAAGGTGGATGATCCGTCAGTGCTTACGAATGACTGGAACGAAATCATTCAGGACAACGAGATCGAAATCGTCATTGAAGTAATGGGAGGGATGGAACCAGCCAAAACTTATATGATGGAGGCTCTTGCAGCAGGGAAGAATGTAGTTACAGCCAACAAGGATCTGGTGGCAGTTGATGGAAAAGAGCTATTGGATATGGCAGCATTGCATCAGAAGGATTTCTTGTTTGAGGCAGCTGTTGCAGGCGGAATTCCAATTATACGCCCATTAAAGCAGTGTCTGGCTGGAAATCATCTGTCTGAAGTCATTGGTATTGTAAATGGAACCACAAATTTTATTTTAACGAAAATGACGGAAGACGGTATGGAATTTGCAGATGCTCTGGCAATGGCTACGGAACTTGGATATGCAGAAGCAGATCCCACAGCAGATGTAGAAGGACTGGATGCAGGGCGTAAGATGGCGATTATGGCTTCCATCGCATTTAATTCCAGGGTTACCTTCCAGGATGTGTATACGGAAGGAATCACAAAGATTACAGCAACCGATATCCGCTACGCCAAGGAAATGGGATGCCATATTAAACTGCTAGGTGTTGCCCGGAACACAGAGGAAGGGATAGAGGCAAGAGTACATCCCATGCTGATTCCAAGCACACATCCGTTAGCGGCGGTTAATGATTCTTTTAATGCGGTATTTGTACATGGTGATGCGGTGGATGATGCGATGTTCTATGGCAGAGGTGCCGGAGAATTACCCACAGCCAGTGCCATTACAGGAGATGTATGTGACATTGCCAGAAACATTCGGTTTGGATGCACCGGCAGGATCAGTTGTACCTGCTACAAAGACTTGCCGATTATGAAGATAGAGGATGTCAAAAGCCGCTATTTTCTGCGCATGCAGGTAGAGGACCACCCGGGCGTACTGGCAAGTGTAGCCAGTGTATTCGGTAACAATGGTGTGAGTATCGAGAAGATTATTCAAAAGACAAAACGAGGTGATCTGGCTGAAATTGTCGTGATTACAGATTCAATTGAGGGGCGCCATTTTGATGATTCCCTGAAAATATTTGCAAGCATGTCAATGATCAATGAGATTTCAGCAGTAATCAGGGTGTACGGACACTCATAAAATACAGACAGGATGGAAGAGAAAACGTGGAAAAACTATTTAAATTACGAGAAAATAATACGAATGTAAAAACGGAAATCATTGCAGGTATTACCACATTTATGGCGATGGCCTATATTTTAGCAGTAAACCCGAATATTTTGTCCAGTACAGGTATGGATAAGGGAGCGGTATTCACCGCAACAGCCCTTGCGTCTCTGGTAGGAACGCTGTGTATGGCAATATTCGCAAATTATCCCTTTGTATTGGCTCCGGGTATGGGATTAAATGCATATTTTGCCTATACGATTGTTGCGGATATGGGATACAGCTGGCAGGTTGCTCTTGCTGCGGTATTTGTAGAAGGTATTCTTTTTATTCTGCTTTCTGCAGTTAAGGTGAGAGAAGCATTATTTGATGCAATTCCAATGACTTTAAAACATGCGGTAAGTGTGGGAATTGGTTTGTTTATCGCATTTATCGGACTGCAGAACTGCCACCT
>NZ_JAWYAJ010000532.1:0-3159 GCF_034124845.1 Robinsoniella sp. | reverse complement strand
AACGATATATATTAGTGATGAAGAATCAACACCACAGCGTAAGTATACGTTTAATGAAGAATTAATGTTTATAGATGATGATGCTAGGAAGAATTATACTTCAAGTGATACATTTGGAAATGTTGTATATGGAGGGACTTTGAAAAATAAAACACATAAAGAATTACTGGCTCTATTTTGTGATGTTATAAATTTACTCGATGGGGCAAAAGGCATTATCGTAGAAGAACAGTTTGTATCGCAAGAGGGGCATGAGTATCAAAAATGCAGTTATATTATAAAGATTTGTAATGAGTCAAATATTATAAGAAATATTAGGTATGAGAATATTTTATTTTTGATTAATGAAGAAATTATGAATTGAATATTTGAATGAAGTGTTATAAAACAATAGCTAGAACATCTATGCGTTGAAATACCGGACTCCTAGGGTGGAGTTTGTGATTACAAGGGGAAAAGGTTATTTGATATTAATTACAAGATTATCCTTCTCATTTTACCAAAAGATATTAAAACAAGATCAAAGGTTAATGTTTACACAAGACATATAACGGATATCCCAACATATCAAAAACTTTGCAGATTGGAAAATAAATAAAACTATAGTATACTTATAAAAAGGAATTATCGTAATAAACAAACTCAGAAAAAATGCAACTAAAACGCCAGAAATATAACAAACATCCAGAAAGCCGCAGGTAAAAGAAATGACAAAAATATTACTACTAGAAGATGACGAAACGATCGCATTTGGCATCAAAGCAGCCCTTTCCCGAAAGGGCTATGAGGTTACCCATTGCGAGACTTTGGAAAAAGCGAAAAAGGAGTTTCACCAGGGGTTTCAATTGGTGCTGTTGGATTTGAATCTTCCAGATGGTAATGGGTATGGGTTCTGCAAATGGGTAAGGGACCAGGGAGATACCAGCATTATCTTTTTAACTGTCCGTGACGAGGTGGCAGATATTACAAAAGGACTGGATATGGGGGCTGATGATTATATTACGAAGCCATTTCATATTGCAGTTCTGGAGTCGCGGATTGCGGCTGTCTTAAGGCGGGTGCCGGAAGACGGCAAGGGGTGGATTGTCTGCGGAGATATTCAAGTTGATAAGGATAAGATGCAGGCAGTGCTAAAGGGAGAAAACATCTCTCTTACGGCGCTGGAATACCGTCTGCTTCTGGTTTTGATGGAGAACAAAGGCAGAACACTTCCACGGAATCTGATCCTGGAGAAGCTGTGGGATTCGGAAGGGAACTTTGTCAATGACAATACTTTGACGGTTACCATGAAACGTTTGCGTGAAAAATTAAAAAATACCAGGCATATTTTAACAATACGGGGAATTGGGTACCGGATGGAGGAAATCTTGTCATGAATCCAGGATGGAAAGCATTTTTAAAAAGGTGTTTGCTCTGGATGATTCCGGGCATACTGACAGGCTGGCTGATGGCTGTATTTATAACGGTCCATGAGCATCATATGACAGCAGACCTTGTGGGCTCTGTACTGCAGAACGATTCTCTGCAGGCTGGGCTTAAACGCATTTCAAAGGAAGAAAGAGGTGCAGGGACTGCATTTTTGCAGAAATACGGATACCGACCCCTTGGGAAACTGGGAGACAACATTTTCTATACATCTATAATAGGTATCGTTTTTTTTCAGGGGCTTGGCGGGGTTATCTTTGTGAGCAGGAGAAGGAATGAGAGAAAGCTGGAAGACCGTATACAGGAGTTAACCGAATACATGAGATCCGTTCATTATGGGGAAGCGAAGACCCTCTCACGTATAGAAGATGGCTTTTCCCAGCTGGAGGATGAGATTTATAAGACGGTAATGGAATTAAAGTGTACGAAGGAGACAGCGGTTCGGGATCACCAGGTATTGTCGGAGCGGATTGCAGACATTGCACATCAGCTAAAGACCCCGCTGACATCGATGTCTTTGATGACGGAACTGTTAGAGGACTATCAGACAGAAGAGACGAAGGAATATCTGGTGCATTTAAAAAATCAGGCGGAACGGCTCCAAAAGCTGGTATCCGGACTTTTAATTCTGGCAAAGCTGGATTCCCATGTTATTGATTTTGAACAGAACCAGGTGGAAGTCTCTGATTTGATCAATGCGGCATCAGAACCACTGCTGGAAATGATGAACCGTGAAGAAATTTCCCTGGAGGTAAAGTGCCAGGAGCCAGGGGATGCACCGTCCTGGATACTGGCAGACATGCAGTGGACCAGTGAAGCACTTCTGAATATTTTAAAAAACTGTGTGGAACATACACCAAAAAAAGGTACCATTGAGGTGTCGTATAAAAAGAATCCCCTTTATGCAGAATTACAGATCGTTGACAGCGGTTTGGGGTTTTCGAAGAAAGATCTTCCCCATTTGTTTGAGCGGTTTTATCGGGGTGAGGATGCGGCAAAGGACAGTGCAGGTATCGGTCTTGCGCTTGCCAGGCTGATCATAGAAAAACAAAACGGACACATCCATGCAGAAAATACATCTGATGGACATGCCCGGTTCCGGATTCGGTTTTATGTGTAAAACCGAATGCCGGCGCTTATTACCTGTAAGAGGCAGTGTGATATCTCATTATATCTAATTTTATCTTATTCTTATTATATAGTGTCATCTTTGACAGAAGTGATAATATTGTCCTTTTCTATCTTCCGCCCGCCTAAAATATAGGCACCTATAATTGCCAGCAGGACCAAAAACGTATACCCAAGAATAGGCACAAAGGGTGCATAAGGCAGATATTCCGGCAAAGTCACCTCATTGATCCAAAGAAACATGGTCAATATAATTATCTGGAAAGGGATGCTTAAGAGCAGCGGTTTGAGCCCCAGGGTAATCCCTTCCAGGAATAACATCTTCCAAAGCTGCCGGGATGAAAGTCCTGCGGATTTTAACATTCCGAATTCCTTTCTTCTCTGGCGGAGATTTCCCGAGATGCTGGCCCATACATTTGATAATCCGATCACAGCCAAAAGTCCTGTGAGAAAGGCAACGATCAAATTCATTACGTTTGACTCTGAATCATCCATTTCCTTCAACATGGCAAGGTCCGTAATCAGGTAGTCTCCGGTACCATAATAGCGGGTAAGCAGTGATTCCACCTGAGAGGATACTTTCTGAATCAGGGGATAGGAGATGCC
>NZ_JAWYAJ010000531.1:0-11358 GCF_034124845.1 Robinsoniella sp. | reverse complement strand
AACCAACAGCCCGTTTGGCAAAACCCCAAAAAATGTAACCATAAACCGCGCCGTCCAGCTATAGGGAAAAAGCCAGAATATAGGTGTTAAAGCAAAAAACAGACCACTTAACGCACTGGCAAATAAATGAATGATCACAGTAGCAGCAAATCCTGCTTTTTGAACTAAAAATAAACAAAAAGGAATCTGCCATAATAAAGAAAGCCACAATAAGCAGTATGCTAAAATAAAATATCCCGCATTACTGACCGCAGATGAAAAACCGGTCCCTATGCCTTCAGATATCACTGTGATAAAAGTAAGTAATAAGGATATCATTAACATATTAAATGCAATCAGAATTATTTTAGAAATAAATACCTTCTTCAAGTTAATGGGCAGGCTATAAAGCGTCCGGTATTGGTGTTTTTGATCTTTTTTATTAGCCAAATGACATAAAAACACAATCGTAATGGACCCAAGAGGCATACACCAGTTGCTGACAACAGAGCTTGAAAAACCGCCTAAACCAATACCAATAAATATAAATATCACAGATACTAAAATTAAAGCTATGGGTATGAATACTATCAGTTTCCGAAACAGGGATCGTTTAAATTTTAGAATTTCTGCTTCTAAGTATGTTCGTAGCATCAGGCATCACGCTCCTTTCTGACAATGTCCATAAACAATTGCTCCAGATTTTCGTTAGCATCAATAGAGTTCTGATAGAGAAGAGATCCATTGTAAATAATTCCTATATCATCGGCAACCTGTTGTATTTCGCTTAAAATATGGCTTGAAATAATAACAGTAATGCCGGACTCCACAAATGTTCCAATCATCTCCCTCAGTTCTTCTATACCAAAAGGATCCAATCCGTTAGCAGGTTCGTCTAAAATTAATAATTCGGGATCATTAAGAAGTGCTAATGCGATGCCTAGTCTCTGTTTCATTCCCAGGGAAAACTGGGATGTCTTTTTATTTCCGGTATCGGCCAAGTCTATTCTTTGTAAAACTTCATTACATTTATCCGTTTTAATGCCCAGAAGAGTTGCACGCACTTTTAAATTTTCAAATGCCGTTAAATTATCATATAGCGGCGGTGATTCAATCAATGAACCGATGTTCCATAAATCTTTTCGGGTCCAGGGGTGATTGTTAAACAGTATTTTTCCTGAGGTTGATCTGATATTCCCCGTAATCATTTTTAATAATGTAGATTTACCCGCACCATTTGGTCCTAATAAACCGTATACCGTATTTTTTCTTACCGACATAGACAGATTTTTAATTGAATATGCTTTTTTATATTTTTTAGATACATTTTGAGTTTGTATCATATACTCCTGCATTCTAATTTCCTCCATTTCATATCGTTGATAACCTAATCCAGAAAACAGCCTGACATAAATACTTGCAGCCTGACTGCATTAAGGGGGCAGTTTGTGCTGTGTCCATTCCATCGTGGTTACTCCTTTGTTTTATTAAAGCTATGGTAACCGCCATTTTTAAGGAAATTATAAAGAAGCATCTGCTTACCGAAAATTTTTCTATCTGTGCAAGGGTTGAAAAAAACTACCCTGTTTTCGCTAACAGGGTAGTTCGTTTTTTATTTTATGAAGGACTTTTTACTTTGACAAGTGCTCTTTAACAGCAAACCTTAAAGTAAGTGGTTCTTGCGCATTAATCAAATATTCATCATGAATCGGCGCACCCCAGCTGTCATCTCCTCCCACGCCCATCTGTTTTGCAATCAGACGAACCCAGGTATAATTGACAGAAGGCAGTTCGTATAAATGCATGGCATTTTCCAGCTCATAAGCACTGTACGGCAGAACACTGCATTCATAATCTCCATCCAATGCTATAAATTCAATGCCTTCCTCCTGGTCATCGGTGACACTTAGCCAGCTAACACCGGTGCGGTTGCCGCATTCCTGGGGGATCAGATAGGGAGTTAGATTCTGTTCTGGCGTTGTGCGGTAGATGCCCTTTTTAGCTCCTGCCTTACGGTCCAGATAGTTTTCCATTGGACCTTTTCCCAGATATACTGCCTGGTTCAGCCTGCCCTTTAACTTAAAGTCTATTCCGAAGAGAGGGAGAGGCGGCATTTCTTCCACTCCCGGGTAGGTTATGGTGACTTCAAGTACTCCGTCTGCATGCATGGTATATACTACACTGGAAGTGAATTTGGGAATACTTCCGGCTTCATAAAAGAACGTTAGGGTAACCTTTTCTTCACTTTCTTCCATTTCAAATCTGTTGTCTAAATATCTCTGCCCCAGGCTCGCTGCCTGCCACTGGCTTAACAAAGCTTCCGTCTTCATTCCTCTGTCGTTGTCTGTTGTCGCTCTCCAGTAAGACAGCTTTGGTACACGGGTGATATATTCTTTACCGCTGTATACCAGGGAAATGATTCCACCTTCCTGTTTTGAAAACATGGCAAAACATGTTTTTGTGCGGACTCCTACATTTACATCCCCATGAATAACTTCTAACGTATTTCCGATCGCGTTATGCCGGTCCTTTCCTGAATCCGCCCCTGTATCCTCATTCTGATCCGCTTCCAATATCACCCTGACCGTTTCCTGCCCGAATGTCACTTCGTATCCGGCGCTTTCCCACAGCGTATCCTGTGCCAGCACCATGGAAACCGTACAGCAGTATTCCCCCGGTTCCTTCGGAATTTCATTCCCAAATGGAAGGCTTGTCTTCTGTCCCGGCTCCACACAGATGTCCGGTTGTGATTCTGCAATACATATTCCCTCTTTTTCCAGCATGAAGCGGAATTTATAGGCATTTGTATTCCGGAACAGGCTCTGGTTGTGGATGGTTACCTCTCCGTTACAAACATGGATTTTTACATCGGAATACAGAAATTTTACTTCCTGGGCTTTGGGTGAGGGAACGCGGTCAGCAAATACAATGCCGTTGGTACAGAAGCAGTAGTCCGTTGCCCTGTCGTCAAAATCACCGCCGTATGCCAGCACTTCCTTTCCATTATCCAGCGTCCGGTAAACCGCCTGATCGATATAATCCCATATAAAGCCGCCCTGATAACCGGGATATTTATCTTCCAGCTTCGTATAGAGTTCCATGCCGCCCAATGAGTTCCCCATTGCGTGCATGTATTCACAGCTGATATAGGGTTTGGCTGGGTTTGCTTTTAAGTATTCCTCTATTTCTGCCGGTTTAGCATACATGCGGCTCTCCATGTCACTGATGTAATCGTAATCCCGGTTCCAGAACACACCTTCATAATGCACCAGCCTGGATGGGTCTGCCTTATGAAAATATTCGCTGACAGAAGCCAGCACATCGCCTGCATAAGACTCATTTCCACAGGACCAGATAACGATGGAGGGATGGTTTTTATCTCTTTCCAGCATAGATATTGCCCGGTCCATGACGCATCCGGCCCACTCCGGACGGGACCCCGGTACATTCCAGGAAGGTTCACACGCCCCCATTTTCTGCCAGGATCCGTGGCTCTCCAGATTCATTTCATCAATTAAGTAAATCCCATATTCATCACATAGCTCATACCACCTGGTCTGATCGGGATAATGACAGGTACGTACCGCATTGATATTGTACTGTTTCATAAATCGGATATCCCAGAGCATATCCTCTTCTGTCACACTTCTTCCCCTTCTGGGATTAAACTCGTGTCTGTTTATTCCCTTGAAAATAATTCTCTTTCCATTAATACACATAATGCCGTCAATCATTTCAAAATTGCGGAATCCGACTTTTGTGGTTAGAGACTCCACCAAATGATCTTTCTGATCATAGACCTCCAGATAGAGGGTATAGAGATCCGGAATCTCCGCACTCCACGGCTGTACAGATGGAATTTCGGCTTCTGTCTCTACTATCAGGGACTTTTTACTGATTTCTTCATACCACACAACATCATCGTATCTTTTCAGATATGCCCTTATATATCCGGTTTCATCTCCCTGCATGGTGAGCCTGATATTCAGCTTTCCATCCTGGTATCCGTGAATCAGCTCCCCGTTTACGAACAGATCCCGTATGTGAAGCTTTGGAGTGCTGTAGAGGTAGACATCCCGAAAGATTCCTGAAAATCTCCAGAAATCCTGATCCTCTATCCAGCTGGCACTGCTGCGTTTATAGACTTCCACTGCAATTTTATTTATCCCAACAGAAATAACGTCCGTGATATCAAATTCCGAAGGGGTAAATGTATCTTCACTGTATCCGATAAAGCTTCCGTTTACCCAGAGGTAAAAAGCAGTTTCGACCCCCTGAAAAGAAAGATACATCCTGCCTTCCGGCATTTCTTCCACCAAAAACTCCTTTACATAAGACCCTGTGGGGTTGTAATTTTCGGAAATGTGGGGCGGACGCAGAAACTCCTGTCCATCCCAGGGGTACATAGTATTAATATACTGGCAGCGGTCATAGCCCTGAAGCTGTATATGGCCCGGCACCTGAATATCGCCAAAACCGGAACAGTCATAATCCAAACGATAAAAATCAACCGGACGCAGTGATGGGTTTTCCGCATAACAAAATTTCCATGTTCCGTTTAGGGAAATCCTTGTACTTTCCCCCTTAACATTAAATATATGATCTGAGTGCGCCGGCTGACGGTTCACCTGAAATACTTCCGGGTTTTCCAGCCATGCTAAATCTGCTTTCATTGTAATATCCTCCTTAATTTCGAATCATGCTTACATGTTTTTATACTGCTGCCAGATCATTTTGCACCGGCAGTTTGATAATGACGGTAGTTCCTTCTTTTTCCTGGCTGAGAATATTCAAACCATAATCTGCACCGTACAGAAGTTTTAGACGGTCATCTACATTGTTGATACCAATGCCGGAAAAATGTTCCGATTTATCGTGTCCGCTTGACAGGCTCAGTACCCGGCTTTTCTTCATTCCTACGCCGTCGTCTGTGATTTCAATATTCAGATCCTTTTCCACTCTCCGTATACAGACCCTGATATTTCCATTTCTGCCCGACGGAAAGGCGTGGAAAAAAGCATTTTCGATAAACGGCTGCAAGAGCATTTTAGGAATCATACAATTCATGCATTCTTCGGTAACATCATATGCGACCTGCACCTGATCCCCATACCGGGTCTGGTTAATGAGGACGTAATTTCTAAGATTTTCAATCTCCTGCTCTATAGTAATACATTCACTGGTATCGCTGATGGTATTACGAAGAAGCTTAATAAATGCGTCAATGGTCTGGGAGGATTTCCCTGCTTCTCCCTGCCAGATCAGCCATTTAATGCTTGCAAGGGTATTATAAATATAATGGGGATTAATCTGCATCTGCAGTGCCTTGATCTCCGAACGCCGCTTTTCCTCCTGGGTTCGCATGAGTTCATCAATATACCGTTTCAGGTCATCCAGCATGAAATTATAGGTAGTAGCCAGTTCCCTTATCTCTTCTGTGCCCTTTACCTCCATATACTGCCCGAAATCACCTTTTCTTATCTCCGACATTTTCCCTGCCATAATAGAAAGGGGACGGGTAATCTGTCTGGTGATAATGATGATAAATATAAGAACCACGCATGCAATTCCCAGACAAATCAATGCCATCTGTCCAATATTGTACTGATTATCAAGGGCTTTTGCATTATCAATCACGCCATAAATAGAGTAGCCAAAATAGGGCAGACTCGTCTTCAATATGGTATATACCCTTTTGTTGTCCTTAAAATTGCTGCGCAGGTACTGGTCATCCCTGTCAGTTACCCATCCCTTATCCAGAATATTTCCGATGGATTCACTTCTATTGGAAGAAACGACTCTGTGATCCCGGTCTGTCAGATAAAAGTCCGTAGTATCACCGGTAAAATAATCATAATAATCCTTAATATCCCGTTCCCGCATTGTAAAATAAACAATAGCATAAGGCATGCTGCTTTCCAGATAGGTGAGGGCTTTTGCCCCAATCAGCGCCTGTCCTCCTTTTGAGGTGGACGTGAGACCTCTTTCAAAATACTGATACTGAATGGTCTTTGGATTTTCCAACGCCCGTTTCGACAAATCATTCTCCATAATCTCACTTATGGGTGTGGTTAAATTTTCCTGTTGGTTAAGATAGCTCTTCCCGGTAATGCCGACGATCATGACGCTTGCATCCGACAAATCAGACCCCAGCGCCTGCTTTAAGTCTCTCTGCATCTGGTAGACTGTCTGGAATTCGCTCTTTTTGTCCATCTCTTTATCATCAAAATACCGGCGGAATGCCCAGCTGGAATCAATGGACGCCGCCACTTTCATAAATTTCTCATGACAGTCATTTAATTCTTTTTCTACCTGCCGGAAAACCCGCTCCTGGGACTTCCCATATGTATCAATAAATATATTTTCGGACAGATGGATCACAAATGCCGATACCGCAAAGGAAACAAAAACAATGCCCAGTATCACCGTACATAATATTTTGACCACCGTACTATTCAGATGCAGTTTCTTCATTGGAAATCACCTCTCCTGTCTGTGGCTCCGCCGCCATGTGGACGGTGTATCACCCGTAACCTTTTTAAATACCCTGCAGAAATAACTTGGATCGGAATATCCAACTTCGTTGCTTACCTGGGAGATACTCAGGTCTTTTTCCCGCAGCAGCCTGCAGGATTGTTTGATACGGATACTGTTGACGTACTCACTGAAACCGGCTTCCATGTGCTGGTTAAAATATGCAGAAAGATAATAATAATTGAAATTAAATACCTTTGCTATCTCCGCAAGGTCCAGATCCTGTGTGTAGTTCTGGGCAATGTACTGGAGAATCTGCCGGATTCGGTAATCATCTTCCGGCGTGCCTTCCACCAGTTCCCGGTTTAATTCCTTGCGAATCTCATCCAGAACATTGCTGAATTCCTCCACGTATACCGTACTGTCAATCTGTTTGAAATATCGGTAGCGCATCTCTTCTTTTCGGTTGCGGCTCATATCCATTGCATCAATCAAGCTGAATATCATATTTTTAATCTGGTTTTTAAACCGGAATTCCTCCATGCAGGCCTTCATTCCCTCACAGGCATATCCATAGAGTAAATCCAGTGCTTCCCGGTACCTTTTTTCATCCAGATACTTGGAAAACCAGTTAAAATCAAATTTAGGCATTTGAACTGCCGTCTTTTTTTCTTCTATAATCCGGAGATTTTTACCCTGGTAATAAAAGGCTTTGTCCGCCTCCGGTAAAATTATTCCGTCATAGATTTCCTTAATCATAGAACGTGTGGAGAATTCATGGCTTAGCACACCGTAGATCCGGCTGTGGAAAACAGTCATCTGCCCGGTCAGCCTGTCCATGAATTGTACGATGTCATCCCTGTCTCCCGCACGGAAATTAAGTACGACACAGAGCGTTTCCTCACGAAGCAGCACCGCAATATATGCATATTTGCAGTCCTTCATATAATCCATTGCTTTTTCATACAGGATAGATGAAATATCCTGTCCTTTTAAATTTCTCTGGCGGATACACATGCCAAATACCCGGTAAAATGTATAAGGAAAGCGTTCCACAATCTCAGGTCCTGCAAACTCTTCTGAATTGCCCATTAAGTAATCCTCCAGGCTTTTCTCAAGACTTACGCCCTCTTCCTTCATCAGAATCATACCTGGTATTCTCATTGCCGTTGTCTTTAAAACTCCAAGCAATTCCTGAGGATTTAAAGTGGGCTTCAAAACATAGTCCACAGCACCGTTTTGCAGAGCGCCCTTTACATAATTAAAATTATCGTAGCTGCTAAGGATAATAATCTGGATTTCCGGATAGATTTTCTGAACTACTTTGGAAAAATCAACCCCATCCATCTGGGGCATAACAATATCACATAATACAATATGGGGATGCAGGCTTGCCAGAAGTTCCAGCCCCTCTTTACCATTTGCGGCCTCCCCGACGATCTGAAAGCCCTGTCTCTCCCAGTCCAGCATATGCTTAATACCCTGACGCATGATATATTCATCGTCTATAATTAAGATTTTGCAGTAATCATTCACAACTTTCCCCCCTGTAAATGAAAGCGCCCTCCCATTCAGTATTAACACAGGGTGACGCTATCATGTTTATTTAAAACTATTTCAGTATAATATATAAAACCATAAAAATGAATATGTATTTATCATTTGATTTTATTTTATGGAGTCTAAGAGTTGATCATCCTTTTACGGAGCCTGTCATACCTGCAACAAACTGCTTCTGCATCAGGAAGAAGATCAATGCGGTTGGAATTGTTGCCATGACAACTGCGGTCATCATCATTCCATAATCAGGCGTATAAGAAGAACCCATTGCAGATATGATCAGCGGCAGTGTTCTGTTCTCGCCTTTTAAAGCAATCAACGGCCACAGGTAATTGTTCCAGCTTGTCATAAAGGTTACTACAACAGCAGCTGCATAAGTAGATTTCATGGTTGGCATATATATTTTTGTGAAAATGCCCATTTCACCCAAACCGTCAATTCTGGCTGCTTCCACAAGTTCCTTTGGAAATGTCTTGGTATTCTGACGGAAAAAGAAGATCAGGAAAGCCGTTGCCACTGCAATGATAATAACCGACCCCGATGTATTAAGTGCCAGAAATTTCAGTACCGGAATATTTTTGAAATTGGAAAACAAACGGAATAACGGAACCATAAGCGCTGCAAAAGGAACCATCATGGACAGGAGGATAAAATTAAAAATCCGGTCTCTTACTTTTGACTTGTATATCTCAAATGCATATCCCGCTGCAGACGATACAATCATTGCAACTGCAGTAGTTACAACTGCAATAATGAGAGAATTTTTAAAAGACGTTAAGTAATTCAAATCCGATTGAAGGACCGCTTTTAAATTTTCAAAAAAATAGCTGCCAGGCATTAAGGTTCCTTTTGTTACATCCACTGATTTATTAGTTGCTGCTATTATCATCCAAAAAAACGGGAAAATGGATACAATAGACAAAATGCTGAGAATTACATATTCAATACTTCTGATTACCTTTGATCTTTTACTCATTCTTTATCGTCACCTACTTTCATCTGAATTATGGACAAGATTACAATTAATAACACGATTACATAGGATACTGCCGCTGCATATCCAAAGTTTGGCTGATATTTAAATAACAGGTTGTAAATATACTGGGAAATGGTAATGGTGGCATTTGCCGGACCGCCGTTTGTAATATTTACCGTCTCATCAAAGAGCTGCAGTGTACCGATCGTAGAGTTAATCGTTGTAAATAAAATAATTGGTTTTAACAGCGGTAAAGTAATGGATTTAAATTTCTGGAATCCGCCTGCGCCATCAATTGCTGCCGCTTCATAAATCGAATCGTCTATTCCCTGAAGTCCAGACAGATAGAATACCATATTATAACCGGTCCATCTCCAGGTAATGGCGATGATAATCAGGACCTTGGCAAATACCGGGTGGGTAATCCAGGATATGGGTTCTGATATAAAATGCAGATTCATGAGCATGATATTGACAAAGCCGTCTGTTGCAAATAAACTTTTAAATATAATGGAATATGCTACCAGGGAAGTAACACAGGGAAGGAAAATTGCAGTTCTGAAAAAACCTCTTCCTTTTAATTTTTTATCATTGAGCATTGACGAAATCACCAGGGCCAGAATAATCATAACCGGCACCTGAATGACCAGATACATCACTGTATTGCACAATGCCTTGACAAATGTAGAGTCTGTCAGCAGCCGCTTGTAGTTCGCCGCTCCTGCAAATCTTAAATTGTTTCCCATTCCGGTCTGCAGAGAAGTAACAAATGCCTGCACCATCGGATAGAATACGAATGCCGCTATTAGAATTACGCTGGGAATAATAAATGCCCAGGATCTTCTGTCAATTTTTTTCTTCATGACCTTCTACCTTCCTGAAAATGGGGTGCTGAACAATGCAGCACCCCACTCTACCTTCTTTATTATTGTGCTACTGCTGCTTCTGCCTGAGTCTGGTAATCAGACAATGTGGAATCTATATCTGCTCCTGATACAATAGCCTGAAGTGCTTCTGTCATGATATCTTCCAGTGCATAGGTATGCAGACCGTAGTTAACAGATGGTACTTCCTGTGTCCATTTGGAGAAATCTTTGAATATTTCCTGTCCGCCAAAGAAATCGCTTCCCTTGGAGTAGTTTTCTGCTGACTCTGCAGCGTCTAAAGTACTAACCAGGGTAATGTCAGCTGCCAGCTGGTTCATTAAGTCAACATTAGATGCAAATGTTTCTTTCAGGAAATCTTTTGCTGCCTGCTCGTTGCCTACATTTTTCAGAACATACCAGCCTGCACCTCCGATAGAAGAAGCATTTACAGATTCTGCATTTGCATCCATTTTCGGGAATGGTGCCACTGCCCATTTGCCGCTCTGGTCTTCTGCCTTCTGGATGGAAGGAGCAATCCAGCATCCGGTTACTACGGAAGCTACTTCACCGTTATTGAAGGATCCTACGAACTGATCCCAGTCTGCAGTCTGTTTTGTAATTCCGGCTTCAACCAGCTTTTTGTAAACGCCAATTGCATCTTTTAACCCTTGGTTATCCTTGAAATCAACTTTGCCTTCTGCATCTGTATACCAGGTTCCGGCACTCTGCATCATCATACGGATCTGTCCAATATCACTTGGATCAATGGTGCACATATCTACGCCGCATTTTTCTTTAACTGCTTTACCGATTTCAATATATTTATCCCAGGTCAGATTCTGCATATCTTCCTTTGTATAACCTGCCTGCTCGATCAGGTCTGTACGGTAAAAAGTAGCTGCCACACCGGAATCAAATGGTATACCCAGCATTTTTCCATCCATCTGGTTCACACCTGTTTTATAAGCCGCGAAGTCTTCCGGGCTTGCAACATCTGTCAGATCAGCAAATTCATCCGGATAAGATGTGAGATAACCCTGAATCTTATAATCTTCAATCAGCACAATATCAGGAAGTCCGTCATAAGTTCCGGCTGAAAGGCTGGTATTAAGCTGCGCTACGATATCATCCTGTGCCATAGTTACAACTTCTACTTCTGCATCCGGATGGCTCTTCTGGTAAATTTCTTTTGCCTGATTGGCAGCCACAATATTAAATGACTCGTCCCATGCCCAAATTGTAATTTTGCTTTCTTCTCCTGATGCAGCCTGGGTATCTCCTGCCGTCTCACCTGCAGTCTCCGTATCATTTGCTGCTTCTGTAGTTGCGGCTGAAGTCTCTGCTGTTGTTTCCTCTGCTGCCGTGGTTCCGGCTTCCGTTCCCTTTGTCTCAGCTCCGCTTCCTGAACATCCAGCCAGGCTGAGTACCATAGTTCCTGCTAATAATGCTGCTAAAACTTTCTTCTTCATTTCATATCCTCCTGATTTTATTTGGTTTATTGTC
>NZ_JAWYAJ010000530.1:0-3523 GCF_034124845.1 Robinsoniella sp. | reverse complement strand
TGGGTAACGGTGACAGAGGTGCCATACAATATTTGCCGCTGCTTTAGCTCTGACATAACTTTGGAGAGCTGATCAGATATACCTGTGCCTCTTCGCAGGTCGGTGTCAGCGGCAGTACCTTCCATACTGAGCACCGGGATTAAATTGCGGCAGTTTTGAAACAGATCTATGTACGCCTCGTCAATCAATGTGCCGTTTGTAAATACGGGAAAGATAATATCGGGATAGTTCCCCGCCAGGGAGAGAATATCTTTGCGAAGAAGCGGCTCACCTCCCGCCAAAAGGATAAAGGATATGCCAAGTGCATTAGCCTGTTCAAATATACTTTTCCAGTGGGAGACATCCATTTCAGTTTTCTGGTGATGGTCGCTGCACGCCCCGTCAGCCCTGGCATAACACCCGGTACAATGGAGGTTGCAGCGGGAAGCTATGCTTGCAATCAGGAAAGGGGGAATATGGATGCCTCTTTGTTCCTGTTCGGCTCTTATTTTTGCGTTTCTCGTAAGCTGAGGTGTGAAATCCATTATAAAGCGGCGGTTTTTCTTATCCTTAAAATAAAATGCAGCTGCAGTCCGGGCAATAGACAGGATGCCCTGATTCATAAATAAACTAATATCCATAGCGTTCCCTTTCAATGTGGTGTGCGGTAGAGCTGTTCAAATTGGTCGATGTGCTTCTCTAATAATTGCAGTGCCTCTGCTTCCAGTTCGGGATGATTATCATACTGGTTGATCAGCAGAAAGATGGGAGAATAAAAATTAAGTGCCAGAATCTTTGGATCCAACTCTTTAAAATATTTTCTTTTGACCATTTCTCCGAACAGCTGGGTTTGAAAATCCAGGGGCAAGCGGAAGAAAAACGAATGAAAAGTTTCACCCGCCTTGGTGCTTTTAAACTGTTCTATGGTTAACATACGTCGGAATTTAGAAGCTTCTTCGGATTTTAACCAGAATAAAAACATGGACTTTGTCATTTCTTTTAAAGGGTTAAGACCATTTTTAATATAGGCTCCTGCCACCTGGGACAGATCACCGTCGGGAATATGAAATTCCTGGGCTACAATGGCATACTGTCCTTCAATCCGTTTGATAATGGTATCAAATATATCCTGTTTGTTTTTAAAATGCCTGTAGAGGGCACTTTCACGGATACCAACAGCTCCCGAAATCTCCCGTACAGATACACCATCATATCCATGATCAGAAAACAGGCGCAGTGCTTCCTGCAGGATCAGTTCTTTTGTATTACGTTTTGGCATGGTACTCCTTTCTGATAAAAAAAGTTAACGTTTGTTTACTTAATGATATTATAGTTAACAAGCGTTCACATGTCAAGAGAAAAATTTGACCAAAATTTTGCCCCCAATTTTCCTTAAGCTATTTATAAATTTACAAAATCTAAGAAAGATTTTCTGTAACAGTTCATGCTGTTTGAACGGATACGATTTTCTGAAAATCATTTTCACAAAATGGATTTACCGTATTGACGTCCTCCGCTTTCTGTGATATATTACAACTAATTTAGAGCAATGGCTTTATGCCTGCTGCATCTTAGAAAGAACGAGGTGTCTGTAAGAATATGATTATTTGAGGACTGAATGAAACTTATGAAAAGTAAATGGAAAATGAAGGCTAAGATAAAATTAGTCTTGTTTGTTGTATTTACTCTGTTCAGTCTGAATCTATGCTTACGGATCATTTTTGATAATATTGAACAAGCTACAAAGCAAACCAGTACTCTTTCAGTTTGATAAGGGTATCGGATAGTTTGTATTACAGGTGCATTTTGCCTGCTTGTTTTCGTATGCTGATTTCCCTGCTGAACAGAGTGTTTAGGAGGGATTTTTTTGTTATTAAAAGTACAGAATTTAAAAAAAGGCTATGGGATTCAGGAGTTGTTCTGCATAGACCGGCTAACCATTGAAGAAGGAGACCGTATTGGACTGGTGGGTTTAAACGGTGCAGGAAAAAGTACGCTACTGCATATCCTGAATGGAAGTGAACGTGCAGATGAAGGAGAGATTAACAGATACTGTGATATTGCCATGATTGAACAGTGTCAGGAAGAGGCGGATGATCAGCACAATCTGCTTGTCAGCCCCCTGCTTCTCAGCCGGATGCAGATAAAAGATTCTGCCTGCAAAAGCGGCGGAGAGAAGACAAGACAGGCAATCGCAGCGGCTTTATCCCAGGGGAGCGGGCTTCTGTTTGCAGATGAACCAACAACCAATCTGGATGTGAAAGGGATAGAAACGCTGGAAAAAATGCTTATGGGATACCGGGGCGCCTTTGTATTGATTTCCCATGACCGGTATCTGCTGGACAAAGTATGTACCTCGATCTGGGAGATTGAGGAGGGGAAACTTCGTGTGTTCCCAGGGCGCTATTCTCAGTGGAAGGAGCAGAAAGAACGGGAACGGGAATTTGCAATGTTTGAATTTGAGCAGTACCAGCAGGAGCGTAAAAGGATCACGATTGCCATGAATCAGGTGAAGAATGAAGCATCCCAGATGTTAAAACCACCAAAGCAGATGGGGCACAGTGAGTGGATGCTGTATAAGGGTGTGGCGAGAGAACAGCAGAAAAATGTTCAGAGCAGAGGCAAAGCCATGGAAAAACGCCTGGAAAAGCTGGAGGTCAAAGAAAAACCGAAAGAACTGGCGCCTGTGTGATGCGGCTGGGCATGGATAATCCATTGTCTGGGAAGACAGCAGTGAGAATACAGGGGCTGACGGTCCAGTATGGGAAGAAGATGGTTCTAAATGAAGCAGATCTGACATTGAAGGCAAATAAATGTACCGTTTTGATGGGGGAAAATGGAACCGGAAAGTCTACGCTGATTAAAAAGATTATGGAACATCATCCTTCTGTATATTTGAATCCGGATGTTAAAATCGGTTATTTTTCACAGGAACACGAAACACTGGATATCAATAAGACCGTTTTGGAAAATGTAAGGGCTGACTCTAATTTAAAGGAGCATGTGATTCGCTGTATTCTGGCAAATCTCTATCTTACTGAACAGCATATTCATAAACCGGTCTCCGTATTATCAGGGGGAGAACGGGCGAAAGTAATGCTGGCAAGGCTGATGGCTTCTGATGTGAATGTATTAATCCTGGACGAACCTACGAACCATATTGATATGTATACTGCAGAAGCGCTGGAAGGATTGCTGGATAAGTGGGAAGGGACCATGCTGATCGTCACCCATGACAGAAGTCTGGCTAAAAACACGGCGGACCGATTGGTATTTCTGGAGAAAGGAAAATTAGAGACATTCGAGGGAAACTGGGAAGCGTATGAGCAGGAAAAAGAACGTGCATCCAAACCGAAAGAAGTGCTGCAGCTTGATAAAACACTGCTGAGTATGAAGATGGCAGAACTGAGTATGCGGCTGCGCAAGCCAAAAAAAGGTGATAATGTGCTGAAATTAAAGGAAGAGCTGGATCAGGTTACGGAGGCTTATTATCAGGTAAACCAATAAACTGCAAAAAAGTTGCAAAAAGCTCCAAAAAGCTCAA
>NZ_JAWYAJ010000529.1:0-1583 GCF_034124845.1 Robinsoniella sp. | reverse complement strand
TAATTGAAAATTAACTATTCATTAAGGTTTCAAATAAATCAGCAGTAATATATCGGTTTTCATTGGATGAATCGATAGGTAACTGGTCTTTTTCCAGCCGTTTGCCTTCTTTTAATTGATAGAAGTTCTCAAACAGGTCATTAAAGCTCAACTCTGAATAATCCGTCTCTGACCAATTACTGATCATCAGATTATTGCCTCCATAATTAATGGGTTCCACGTATTTTTTCTGATAGGCCAGACAAATTTCATCCACCGGTTTTATACGGATCATACGGTATCCATTCCCACTGGCCCAGACTGCATAATCATCCCGGAAAATAAAATTTTCTTTCTCCGTAAATTTCCATTCGGACAGAGGTGTTATTTTCATCTCATATACATCCGGGCTCCCTTCTAAATCCAGATTGACAGAAGCCGACAGAAGATATTTTCCGGTATGGTCCATATAGAATTCATAGCGGTAGAATCCTCCATTGGGACGTATACGGTAAATAGTAACCGATGTCGTTTCCCCCTTTTGGACATTTTCCCAGAAGCTGTAAAACACTTCCGAATTTTCCAGGCTGCACCTGCCGGCGGTATCACTTACAGTAATACCCTCTTTCCCAATTTTTCTTACGATCTCTCCAACAGCCTCATCTGAAATCAGCGTATCCGCCTGAATGATATCAGAAGGCTTCTTTTGAAACTCAAGATAAATATCCTTATAAACTCCGGCAACCGCCAGGCACTCTTCCTGCACACGGTCTGATAATTCCGTAGAAATGCTTCCCTTCATATTTTGTGCCAGTAGATATTTTCCTTTCTGATTAGATGCATAGAAAGCCCCTATAAGAACGATACAGCACAAAATTCCGGTTATCACTACCATCTTTTTCATGCAATAATTCTCCTTCCATCATAACTACAAAATCCATTTTTATTCCCCTGAAAAATAATTATCTAAAACAATCTTATCCTTCTCCACAACATAAGTACTCCCACCGGTTTCTTTTACGTCTTCCACCATGCTGATTAATAGTACCGGTTTACTGGAAGCCGGATCCGGAGTCAATACCCCAAACCATCCCAGTTCCGTACCTGTAGTATCTGATACATCAGCTTTGATTTCCGCAGTTCCTGTCTTCCCTGCTAAAATAGTGGATTCCATTTTCGCTGCCCTGCCTGTACCTTCCGGCGAGGATATTACTTTTTCCATAGCGGTTTCCACCCTGTCAGCAACTTCCTTTGAAAATGCCTGGGGAAGCCACACCTGAGGCTCCCGGGAATCCTTATACTGAAGATATGGCTTTATAACATTTCCATCATTGCAAAATGCCGTATACAATGCCGCAAGATGAAGCGGGTTTATTAAAATCTGCCCCTGGCCATAACCACTGTCGGCAAGGAGTACCTCTGACTCTATTTTATCCGTATTGGAATACTGGGACTGCGCCATGGTAATCTCAAAAGGCATTTCCTGGTTAAATCCCAGTTTGTCCAGCTGGCCCTCCAACTGGTCTGCCCCCATCTTCAATGCTGCTTTTGCAAAATAAATATTATCGGAATAGATCATGGCATTTTCTAATATGACAGGTTCA
>NZ_JAWYAJ010000528.1:0-15370 GCF_034124845.1 Robinsoniella sp. | reverse complement strand
ATCAGAGTAATCTGTGAAAATCCGAAGCACAAACAGAGACAGGGTTAATTCTGTTTGTAAAAGTTTTATTTTAGTGCGGCTGCAGCAGGACTCACCTGGGTGTGTTGTTACTGCTGATGACAATATAAAGTGGAGACTTGCTCCACCATATATTGCTTATAATACCGGATGCATGCATACCACCTCGTTCAGTAATGGGGGGCATTCGGAAAGGTCGTATTTCAATGCGGCTGGGCAGGACCATCTATCCGTGCCTCAATTAAGGACAATATAATTAAGATTTCGAAGGGCGCACACATTTCAGACGTGCAAAAGGCATGGGCTGCGCGGCATCGTGATCTTACAAGAAAATGGAGGAAATATTACATGGCTCGTATTGCTGGTGTAGACTTACCAAGAGAAAAACGTGTAGAAATTGGATTAACTTACATCTACGGAATCGGTAGAGTAAGCGCAACAAAAATTCTGGAATCTGCAAAGGTGAATCCTGATACTCGTGTCAGAGATTTAACGGATGAAGAAGTAGGAAGAATTCGTGACGTAATTGATGAAACACAGACTGTAGAAGGTGATTTAAGAAGAGAAATCGCTCTTAATATCAAGAGATTACAGGAAATCGGATGCTATCGTGGAATCCGTCATAGAAAAGGACTTCCGGTTCGTGGACAGAAGACAAAGACCAATGCAAGAACCAGAAAAGGTCCTAAGAGAACTGTTGCTAATAAGAAGAAATAATATTGTATTTACGAAAATTATAAACTTTATTAAAGAATATGAGAAAGTAGGTTAGTTTAAAATGGCTAAAAAAGTTACCAAAAAAGTGACAAAAAAGCGTGTAAAGAAAAACGTTGAACGCGGACAGGCACACATTCAGTCATCTTTCAATAACACAATCGTAACATTAACAGATGCTGAAGGAAATGCTTTATCATGGGCAAGTGCTGGTGGTCTGGGATTTAGAGGTTCAAGGAAATCTACTCCATATGCTGCACAGATGGCAGCTGAAACAGCTACAAAAGCAGCATTAGTACATGGTCTTAAGACTGTAGATGTAATGGTTAAAGGACCAGGTTCAGGACGTGAAGCAGCGATTCGTGCTCTTCAGGCATGTGGTCTTGAAGTAACTAGTATCAGAGACGTGACTCCGGTTCCACATAATGGATGCCGTCCACCAAAACGCAGAAGAGTCTAATAGGAGGGGTAGAGTAAGATGGCAGTTAATAGAGTTCCTGTTCTTAAAAGATGTAGATCACTTGGATTAGATCCAATTTACTTAGGAATAGATAAAAAATCCACTAGAGAATTAAAAAGAGCAAACCGTAAAATGAGTGAGTATGGTTTGCAGTTAAGAGAAAAACAGAAAGCAAAATTCATTTACGGAGTTTTAGAAAAACCTTTCAGAAACTACTATAAAAGAGCTGAGAAAATGACGGGTATGACAGGTCCTAACCTGATGATCTTATTAGAGACCAGATTAGACAACGTATTATTCCGTGCAGGACTTGCAAGAACTAGAAAAGAAGCTAGACAGATCGTTGACCACAAGCACGTTTTAGTAAACGGCAAACAGGTTAATATCCCTTCTTATTTAGTAAAAGCAGGCGATACTATCGAAATCAAAGAGAAATGCAAAGGTTCTCAGAGATACAAAGATATTTTAGATGCAACAAGTGGAAGACTTGTTCCTGAATGGTTAGATACTGAAGCAGAAGCTTTAAAAATTTCTGTTAAAGAAGCTCCAGCCAGAGAAGCAATTGATGTTCCAGTTGATGAGATGCTTATCGTCGAGTTGTATTCTAAATAATCCTTAAAGTGATTTCGTCACCCTCAAAAAAATGATAACCCAAAGGAGGGGCTTTTATAGTGTTCGATTTTAATAAACCAAAAATTGAGATAGCTGAGATATCAGACGATAAGACCTACGGAAGATTTGTTGTGGAACCTTTAGAGAGAGGTTACGGAACGACGCTTGGTAATTCTCTTAGAAGAATCATGCTTTCTTCATTGCCTGGAGCTGCAGTTAGCCAGGTAAAGATTGAAGGTGTGCTGCATGAATTCAGCTCGATTCCAGGTGTAAAAGAAGATGTCACTGAGATCATTATGAACATCAAATCACTGGCGATTCAGAACAACAGTGAGACGAATGAAGCTAAGGTTGCATACATCGAATTTGAAGGCGAAGGCGTGGTAACAGCTGCTGATATTCAGGCAGACCAGGATATTGAGATCCTCAATCCTGACTTAGTCATCGCAACTTTAAATGGTGGTGCAGACAGCAAATTATACATGGAACTTACCATTACAAAAGGCAGAGGATATGTAAGTGCTGATAAGGGGAAAAACGAAGATATGCCGATCGGTGTAATAGCAGTAGATTCTATTTATACTCCGGTAGAACGCGTTAACCTGACTGTCCAGAATACTCGTGTAGGCCAGATTACCGATTACGATAAACTGACATTAGACGTATATACAAATGGAACATTAGCTCCTGATGAAGCAGTCAGCCTTGCAGCGAAAGTCTTAAGTGAGCATTTAAGCTTATTCATTGACTTATCAGAAAATGCGAAATCCGCAGAAGTAATGATTGAAAAAGAAGACAATGAAAAAGAAAAAGTGTTAGAAATGAACATTGATGAATTAGAGTTATCTGTTCGTTCTTACAACTGCTTAAAGAGAGCCGGTATCAATACCGTAGAAGAATTGTGTAACAGGACTTCGGAAGATATGATGAAGGTTCGTAACTTAGGACGTAAGTCTTTAGAAGAAGTATTAGGCAAATTAAAAGAACTTGGATTACAGTTGAACCCAAGCGACGAGTAGTTGCTGGGGGATACTTTCCCAACTTGTTTTGGGAAGGCAGCTGTGCCGGGGATTTAATAATAAAACATTATGGACAAAAAAGCATTTAGGAAGTAAGCCCGAAGAGCATTCTTAAGTGTTCCACATATGGAGGAAATTTAAAATGGCAGGTTATAGAAAACTTGGAAGAACTTCCAGTCAGAGAAAAGCATTAATCAGAAACCAGGTTACAGCTTTACTCCACAATGGTAAGATCGTTACAACAGAAACCAAAGCAAAAGAAATCCGCAAAGTTGCAGAAGGCTTAATTGCTATGGCTGTTAGAGAAAGAGACAACTTTGAAACTGTTACTGTTACTGCAAAAGTAGCACGTAAAGACAAAGATGGCAAAAGAGTAAAAGAAGTTGTAGATGGTAAGAAAGTTACTGTTTATGATGAAGTTCAGAAAGAAATCAAAAAAGACAATGCTTCCAGACTTCATGCCAGAAGACAGATGTTAAAAGTACTTTATCCTGTAAAGGAAGTACCGAAGGAAGCAGCTGGTAAAAAAGCTAATGCAAAACAGGTTGATTTAGTAGATAAATTATTTACAGAGATCGCTCCTAAATATGCAGACCGTAACGGTGGTTATACAAGAATCGTAAAGATTGGCCTTCGTAAAGGTGATGCAGCTATGGAAGTTCTGTTAGAGCTTGTATAAGAGCATAAGACTCCCGCTAGATTTATAGCGGGAGCTTTTTTACAATTGTTATGAAATCGATACCTCAAAATATGAATTTGTGTTTAAGAAAGGCAGAAAACATTATGAATATCAGCGAAATAGCGGAATTAGCAGGGGTCTCCAGGGCTACGGTTTCCAGGTATTTTAATAATGGCTACATAAGTGACGAGAAAAGGGAAAAAATCCGTGATGTAATAGACAAAACTGGTTATGTACCGTCCATGTCTGCCCAGGCACTTCGTACTAAGAAGTCGAGACTGATCGGGGTCATTGTGCCTAAGATCAGTTCAGAGTCTATCAGCAATATGGTAAATGGAATCAGCCAGATACTTACAAAAAACGGTTATCATATATTGCTTGGCAATACGGAAAACAGTATACAAAAAGAATTGGAATATATCAATGTCTTCCGTAACAACCACGTGGATGGCATTGTATTTATTGCTACGGTATTTACAAAAAAGCATATTGAAGAATTAAAATCCCTGGATGCACCTGTGGTGATCCTGGGTCAGGAATTGGAAGGGTATTGCAGTGTCTTTCATGATGATTACCACGCAGCGAAGGATCTGACAAAAAACGGTTATCATATATTGCTTGGCAATACGGAAAACAGTATACAAAAAGAATTGGAATATATCAATGTCTTCCGTAACAACCACGTGGATGGCATTGTATTTATTGCTACGGTATTTACAAAAAAGCATATTGAAGAATTAAAATCCCTGGATGCACCTGTGGTGATCCTGGGTCAGGAATTGGAAGGGTATTGCAGTGTCTTTCATGATGATTACCACGCAGCGAAGGATCTGACACAGTATATGATACAGGCAGGATGCCGTAATATCGGTTATTTGGGAGTTACCGAAAAGGATCGTGCGGTAGGTGTGGATCGTAAAGAAGGCTTCTTAAATGCACTCCAGGCGGCATATGGAGGCGTTGACAGTAAATCCATGCGTGTCTGTGAGTTTAATTCAGAATCCGGTTACCGGCAGATGAAGCAGCTTCTGGATGACAAGCCGAATCTGGATGGAGTGGTATGCGTCACAGATAGCATTGCACTTGGTGCTATCGAATGTATTAAGGAAAAAGGCCTGCGCATTCCGGAAGATATCTCTGTTGTGGGTATGGGTGACAGTCAAATCTCAAAGGTAATTACCCCAAAACTTACCACAGCCAGATATTTTTATGAGCAGAGCGGGCAGGAAGCTGCCGAAATGCTGGTAAATCTTATCGATGCAAAGGAGATCAATGTAAAAAAGCTTAAGCTGGGCTATGAGATTATGCAAAGGAATTCTGTGAGAAACAGATAAGATATGCCGCATGTTGAACTATAACAAATGCGGTATATTTTTGATATATGGAATTCATATTATTAGTAAAATTACACAAAATAATTCTCTGAAATTTGGCGTAGTTTCATAATTTACATTTTTGCAAAAAGCGTGTAATATACAATTATAGAAGTGAGATCGATACCATATAATATTTCTTATAAATGTCGGGAATGTTATATGGTGTATATTCTGTAAGATGTGAGATCGATCACACATAGAAAAGAAAGTATGGAACAGAAAGCGTTTCAAACTACTAATTAAGGAATAGCACAAGAAAGCTTGCGCTATTAAGGAGGTAGAAAAATGGATTACAGAAAAACGGCCCGGGAGATTTACGAACAAATCGGTGGGAAGGGAAATCTAATCTCTGCAGCCCACTGTGCAACAAGGCTTCGGCTTGTCATATCCGATAATGAAAAAGCGGATAAAGAAAAGGTGGAAAATATTGATGGGGTAAAAGGTGTCTTCTTCGCACAGGGGCAGATGCAGATTATCCTTGGAACGGGAGTGGTAAATAAAGTCTATGATGAATTTATTCAGATTGCAGATATTTCAGAGAGCAGTAAAGATGAGTTAAAGCAGGTTGCTGCGTCTAAAGCTAATCCATTGCAAAGGCTGATTAAGACATTAGGTGACATCTTTGTTCCGATTATCCCGGCTATTGTAGCCAGTGGTTTTTTGATGGGAATCATGGAAGCATTGAATTTTATGGCTGCCAATGGTTTTCTGGATATTAACACCTCCAGTTCTATCTATGTGTTTGCAAAGATCTTCAGTAATACGGCATATACATTTTTACCCATTCTGATTGCGTACAGTGCAGGTAAAGTGTTTGGTGCCAATCCTTTCTTATCTGCAGTAATCGGTATGATTATGATTCACCCGGATCTGCAGAATGCCTGGACAGTGGCAACAGAGGGGGTGCAGGCAACACAGAGTGTCTGGTTTGGACTTTACAGTGTAGACATGGTAGGTTATCAGGGGCATGTCATACCGGTTATTATATCCGTATGGGTGCTTGCCCGGATTGAAAAAAGGCTTCACAAAATCGTGCCTGCGATGTTTGATCTGTTCGTAACACCTTTGGTCAGTGTGTTTGTAACGGGATATTTAACACTTTCTATCATTGGACCAGTTTTTGTAACAGTGGAAAATGGGCTTCTCGATGGAGTACAGTGGCTGATTGCCTTGCCGCTGGGCATTGGCAGCTTTATTATGGGTGGTGCCTATGCCACAACAGTAGTAGCCGGGGTACACCACATGTATACCATTATAGATTTGGGACAAATTGCAAAATTTGGAATGACCTTCTGGCTGCCTCTTGCTTCAGCAGCGAATATGGCGCAGGGCGGTGCCACATTAGCTGTGGCGATAAAGACAAAGGATCTGAAAATAAAAGCTATGGCGGTTCCGTCAGCGTTAAGTGCATTTATGGGAATAACAGAACCTGCTATCTTCGGTGTAAACCTTCGTTTTGTGAAGCCCTTTATCATGGCGTCAATAGGAGGTGCATGCGGTGCGCTATATGCATCCGTGGTTGGGCTTGGAGCTACAGGAACAGGAGTGACCGGTATCTTTGGGATTCTCCTTTGCCTGAATCAGCCGGTGCATTATCTTATTATGATGTTAATCTCTGCTGGTACGGCGTTTGTACTGACGTGGCTGTTTGGATATAAAAATCAGGTTAAAGACTTTAATAATGGCAGAGATACCAAAGACACCAAAGATACAAAGGACATCATGGAAGCATCTGAAAATAAGTCTGTTTTCAGTCCTTTGAAAGGCAGAGTCATCCCCATATCAGAAGTTCAGGATGAAACATTTGCTTCTGAAATGTTGGGAAAAGGCGTTGGGATTCTGCCGGATGGAGATCGGGTAGTTGCACCATTTGATGGCACAGTCACTACGTTATTTGAGACGAAACATGCCATAGGACTGACCAATTCGGACGGTCTGGAAGTTTTAATCCATGTTGGTATTGATACGGTAAATTTAAAAGGGAAATACTTTCAGGCATTTACGAAGGAAGAGGCAGAGGTGAAGAGGGGAGATGTACTTCTTAAGTTTGACCGTAAAGGCATTGAAGAAGCCGGTTATGATGCAGCTACAATGGTAATTGTCACAAACACCGATGATTATGAAAACGTAATTTGTAAAACCGGGCAGGTGGCACAAGAACAGGATATAATTATTGAAGTTTGCTAATTTAAGAGATCACAGGAGTGGCAAATTATGAATGCGATGCAAAGAGATTTGGCGAAGCTTGTAAGGGAGAAGGAGGAAAGTGGTTTTAAAGAATGGGATGATGACCAGTGGCGACCGGGATTTCATCTGATGCCGGTAACCGGATGGCTGAATGACCCAAATGGACTATGCTATTATAAAGGATTCTACCATGTTTTTTTTCAATATTCTCCCTTTGACGAAAATGGTGGAGTAAAGTTCTGGGGACATTATAAAAGTAAGAATCTGACGGAGTGGGAGTATCTGGGAACTGCCCTCTATGCAGACCAGCCTTATGACTGCCATGGTGTCTACTCAGGATCAGCATATATAGAAGAGGATACGATGTATTTGTATTATACCGGCAATGTGAAACTATTAGGTGACTTCGACTATGTAAACAAAGGAAGAGAATCCAATACGGTTTTAGCCATCAGTAAAGACGGTATAAGCTTTGAAAATAAAAACTGCATTATGACAAATGCGGACTATCCTTCTAATTGTACCTGCCACGTAAGGGATCCCAAAGTCTGGCGGGAGGGTGACCGCTATTATATGGTACAGGGTGCCAGACGACGGGGAACGGTGCAGGGAGAAGATATTGGAGAAGTACTGCTCTTTGAATCCGAAGACAAAGTTAACTGGCAGATCTGGGATCGGATAACAAGTGAAAATCCATTTGGATATATGTGGGAGTGTCCCGATTATTTTCAACTGGATGGAGTGAATATACTGGCTGTATGCCCTCAGGGAGTAAATCCAGAGGGGATCAGATACCGGAATATCTATCAATGCGGTTATTTTACGGCAGATAAAAAAATCATGTCACAGTGCAGGCTAAGTGATTTTACAGAGTTGGATTACGGATTTGATTTTTACGCTCCCCAGACATTTCAGGATGGAAAGGGAAGAAGGATCATGATTGGCTGGGCGGGGATGCCGGATGCAGATTACAGAAATCCAACGGCACAAAAAGAAAATTGGCAGCATTGTATGAGTGTACCCCGGGTGCTGGAATGGAAAAACGGACAAATCTTTCAGCGACCCGTTGAGGAACTGCAGATGCTCCGTCAGGAAAAAATATCAGAGGAGATTGCAGGCTGTTTTGTTCAGAAAGGTCTGTCCATGTATGAAATAGAGTTCTTCGTATCCCTCGCATTTGAAATACGCATTGCACAAGATCTGGTAATTAAATATAAACCCAACAGCAGGGAAATAGTTCTGAGCCTGAGCGGAAGCCTGGCATCGGGAAGGACTTCCAGAACCGTGTTTGTGGATAAGATGGATAAGATACATTTACTTGTGGATAACTCAATTCTGGAGGTTTTTATTAATGATGGTGAAAAAGTTATGACTACCAGATTCTATCCGAAAGAAAAAGTCCATGACCTGATGATAAATGCAGACAGCGGCAAGGTTCATTTATGGAAACTGGATGCAATGGGATTCCGGATGTGGGAATAAGCGTAGGGAGGGATGTCTATTATTTCATATAGAACAAAAAATTTATAGAAAGATTGATATAAATTTAGTCTGGGATACTGGATTGGATGCAAAAAGGTATACGAACATTTATTTCTTCGGTTCGTATACCTTTTTGCATAGGATTGTGTGTAGAATCATGTGGGTTTTCCCATTTCACATAGGTTTACACAGGAATCAGTTTACTAAATTAATTGTGAGTTTCCCAGGTGAATGTTTATCAATTTTTTAGAAACCTATGCAGTAACAAATTTGTAAACGATTTTTTCCATGATTTAATCTGTTTGCTTGTGCGCGGAGCTATAATCAGAAAAATAGCAGCAGTGAGAATAAGTCCGATTCCCATACCTGATAAAAAGTGGGATAGTTCTTCCGGGATAAATGCAATATTCGCCATACGCAACAGGTTAGCGGCTAGAATAAGCATAGAGCCGATATAGAGCAATTTCATTTTAGGGTTGTCATTTCTCATTTTCATCACCTTCTAAATATATATTAATATAAGAATAATTGCTAATACTTGCGTTGGTAATAAAACTTTGTGATTGCCAGTAGAAGCGTGAATGCCATGGCCGTACACAACAGTGTTTTAAAAATGATCAGGTTAAAAAAACTTGAAATCAGCATAACAAGATATATCAATACCAGTAAGATAAGTAATGCTGAGTGCATTGCTTTTTGGGCAATTGCCTGGTTCCGTTCGTCCTGTTCTTTCAGCCTTGCAGTATGGACTTTTTTTGAATCTTTTAATGTAATACGTATTTTAATGATTAATAGTATTCCACCTAAAATTAATCCGGTACCAATGCCGCAATACAGTCCTTGCGTGTATTCAGAGAGATAGGCATGGTTTCCTGATGAGAAATACAGTGAGCATAAGATTGTGATAATGCCCAGGGCGATTAATATAAAAAAGTATCCGGTACGTTTTTTCAGGAGTTTGGCAAATTCCTGATCATTTGCAGCGGTTGGTGTTAAGGTTTTTATTAACATAGATTCTCCTCCTTCAGGTCAAAAATAAATATATCTTCTATTGTTAATTGAAAGTACTGGGCAATTTTATGAGCCAGTACCAGGGATGATTTGTATTTACCATTTTCCAGGGAAATTATGGTCTGACGCGTGACATCCACCGCATCTGCCAATTCGCTTTGGGTAATTCGTCTTTCTTTTCGAAGTATTTGAATCCGATTTTGCAACCATTCACTTCCTTTCTGGGAGCAGCTTTTAAATGTATAGTTAACTTTACAATAAAAGTATAGTACGCTTTACATATAATGTCAAGTGTATTTTACTTTAAGTATTCCTGGTAAAACTGTAAAAGCAGTTCAACCATGCTTCAGCAAGAATTTCATGGCCTCTCATGGTGAGATGAATGCCGTCAGTTGTAATTTCACGATAACCATACCGGGCTGCGGACTCATTTAACCGATCATGAAGGGGGATAAAGGAAAGGTTATTTGCAGCAGCGGTTTTTTGAACGCATGCCTGGGCATATTTGACTTCAGGAATCCAGGAGTAATATTCCTGAGGGCATGGGAAAATAAAAGGTGACATGCAGATAATGCGAGCCTTCGTATATTGTTGAACACGGAGGACTAATTGCGTATAGTTATTAAAAAAACCCTGCTCCTTAAGAGTAATTTTTGTATTCAGGGATATTCCGACATCATTAATCCCAACCAGTATACTTACATAATCAGGTTCCTGCAGGATACAGTCCTGTTCCAGCATTCGAAGCAGAGCTGGTACGGTGAAACCATCATGTCCTTTATTTATGATATGATAATGGAAAGCGCTTTTTTCCAGTTCGTTGGCAATTATATGTACATAACCTTCGCCCAGTCCCTTTGTATATGGTTTCCAGTTGCGATTTGCATCCGTGATGCTGTCGCCTAAAAATAGTATTTTCTGCATATTGCCTCCAGCATATAAAATGCTTTTTCTATTTATTATGCATCAGGTTTTTCTTTGTGGCAAGAAGTGCTGCAAAATCATACTGAGAATTTCGGCTTGTTCCGACTAAATTCTTCGTCCAGGGAGATAAATAAAAGAAAAGGAATGATTATAATAGAATATTTCAGGAATAGTAGCTTGCAAAAAAACAGAAGGCATTATAAAATAGAGAGATGTAAATGAGAATAGGAGAATCTGCCGATGAAGAAGAAATGGGCTGCCTGCGCAGTGATCCTGGTGGTGATAGTGGTCAGTATTCCGATCAGCGCCAAATCTCTTGGAGAGAACAAGCAGGATAGTACGGACCAGATTCTAAATGGCCTTAAAGACAAGGCAAATGACAATCTGGGCTGGCTGGACCTAAACCAGTGGATGAAACAAAACTCAGAAGATAACGTACTGCAGACAGAATCTCTGACAGAATCACAGACAGAGACACAGACAGATATACAGATTCATACAGATAAAAAGAAAGATGAAAAACAAAGCAAAAAACGGGAAGAGCAAAAGATAAAAGCGAGTGAGATACCCCCTTTTGATCTGAATAGACATTTAATCAAAAATGAAGTCACAGAAGATTACTATGTGGATATCGAAGGAAAACGCGTAAAAAATATGTGGGTACTACAGGGAGAGGAAGAAGTCTTTCTGGGAGCAGATGGAAACGCTATTGAGGAGTTTTCCAAAGGCTGGTATGAGATAGATAAAAAATGGTATTACTACACGGATGAGGGCATTTTGGAGACCGGCTGGTTTACAGTGGACGGAAAAAAATACTATGTGAATAAAACTACTGAGCAGAGGCTTAGCGGCTGGTATGTGATAGACGATAAGACATATTATTTTGATCCTGAAACGGGGGTAATGGCTATGAATCAGTGGGTTGGTGAAAAATATGTGGGTCCGGATGGGACAGTAACGAAAAAATTGCCGTCAAGTTCCCAGATAACTATGAAGAATATTCTTCAGAAACCGGAACTTCCTACAGGATGTGAATCCGTGGCATTGGCAATGGTATTAAAATATTATGATTTTCCGGTAAAGAAGACGACCATTGCAGATCAATATCTGGATTATAGTTCCGACAATTTTGTATCTTCTTTTGTCGGTAATCCAAGATCCGGCAATGGTGCAGGCTGCTATGCACCTGCGATTAAAAAAGCGGCTAACAAATATCTGGAAGAGAAGGAGTCAGAGCTTAAAGCGGAAGATATATCCGGAACAGCTTTGGAAGACCTGTATCCTTATATTGCGTCAGGCAAGCCGGTTCTGGTATGGAATACCATGTATATGCAGCAGCCTCAATTTACCGGCGCTACTTATACCGAAGATGGAAAGACATATCGCTGGTACAGGAAAGAGCATTGTGTGGTTCTGTGCGGCTATGATAAAGAGAAAGGGACCGTTACCGTAAATGACCCGTTAGACGGAATTATCGAACGTAATGCGGCTGATTTTGAGGCGATATATGATCTGACTGGACAGATGGCGGTTTTGATACAATAGCAGCAAATTTTATAACTTGTTATTCAGAAAAAGCGGAAAAACAATTGCACAAAATACAAATGAAACAGGGGGAAAACAGATGAAAAAGAGAACAGGAATGCTGACACTGCTGGTATTGTTCCTGCTATTATGCATGCCAATTACGGCGGATGCAGGATGGAAGAAGACCGCCCAGGGAACATACCGCTACTATAACACTAACGGAAAGGCATTGAAAAACCGCTGGGTCGGTAATTACTATGTGGATAAAAAAGGAAACAGGGTTACAGATCAGTGGATTGGAGAAGGCAGTAAACGGTATTTTGTTGGAAGGGATGGAAAATGGATTCCAAACTTCAGGGGCGGATGGCAGCAGATTAAAGGAAAATGGTATTATTATAAGAAATCCGGTGTTACGAAAAAAGGATGGTTTACGGTAAAGGGCAATAGATATTATACTAACAAAAAAACTGGGGCACGCTATACCGGATGGCATACGATTGACGGGAAAAAATACTATTTTAACTCTAAAACCGGGATCATGGCAGCGAAAAAGTGGGTCGGGGACAGTTATGTAAATGCAAAGGGTAACGTGACGAAGACCCGGGCTGCATCTTATGAAATAAAAATGGATGCAATCCTGCAGAACCCGGAACTGCCTACCGGATGTGAATCCGTTGCCCTGACAAATGTTCTGAATTATTATAAGTTTCCTTTGAAGAAGACAACGATAGCAGACAATTATCTGGAATACAGTTCCTATAATTTTGTCTCTGCGTATATTGGAAACCCAAGATCCTATGACGGGGCAGGATGCTATGCTCCAGCCATCACCAATGCAGCTAATAAATTTTTGAGAGAGAAACGTTCCGGACTATCGGCTGTTGATCTGACAGGAACTTCATTTTCCAAGCTGTATAAATACGTAGAAGCAGGCAGTCCGGTGATTGTATGGAACACCATGTATATGATGCAGCCGGTATACACCGATCTGACTTACTATGAAAACGGAAGGACTTACCGATGGTATGGCAGAGAACATTGTGTTGTGCTATGCGGATATGATAAAGAAAAAGGCACTGTTTTAATCAATGATCCATTAGATGGGATTGTAGTTAGAAATGCAAAGGATTTCGAAAGTCTGTATAATCAAATGGGAAAAATGGCAGTTTTGATAAGATAATAAAAAGGCATAAGCTGATATTCTGCTTATGCCTTTTTGAAAACAGATTTTTATAAATCACGGTATACGATCCTGCCATCGCAAACAGTTGCCTTTACTCTTCCCTTTACATCCCAGCTATGAAAGGGGGTATTCCGCCCTTTTGAAACAAAGGTATTTTTATCAATTTTGTAAGAGCAGGATGGATCTATGATGACGATATCGGCAGTCTTTCCTTCCAGCAGGCTTCCCTTATCGATGCCTAGGATACGTGCCGGAGATGTGCTCATACGTTCTGCCATCATCATGGGGGTCAGATATCCGGGTTCAACCAGCTTGGTGATCGTCAGAGGAACAGCGGTTTCCAAGCCCACAATGCCAAACGCAGCTTTACGCCAGTCCTTATCTTTTTCGTGTGCCGCATGTGGAGCATGGTCTGTGGAGATGGCGTCTATCGTTCCATCAGCCAATCCTTTTATCAATGAATCCACGTCTTCTTTGGAACGAAGAGGAGGGGCCATTTTATAGTTAGTATCATCAGCAGGAATATCTTCGCTCGTCAGTGTAAAATGATGGGGACAAACTTCGGCTGTTACATGGATACCATTTTCTTTTCCCTGGCGGACAAGGTCAACAGAACCTTTCGTAGAACAGTGGCAGATATGCAGTCTGGCTCCGGTTTCACGGGCAAGCTGGATGTCCCGCTGGATAATCCGGTCCTCCACCTCATTGAGAATTCCCGGAAGGCCGTATTTTTTCGAAGTCTCACATTCATTCATAACACCCTTACCTTTTAGTTCGGCATCTTCACAATGATCCAGAACCGGAAGATGAAACCTGGCAGCAGTTTTTAAGCCTTCCTGATAGAGCGCAGCATCCATGACGGTTTTTCCATCTTCGCTAAGGGCTGCCGCACCGCATGCAGCCATAGAAGCAATATCCGCTAATTCTTCACCCAGCATGCCCTTTGTAACCGCACCTGCCTGAAGAACATGAATGGGAGAGAGCCTTGCTGCTTTTTCGTAAATGGCAGAGATCTTTTCCCCGCTGTCAATCACCGGAAGCGTATTTGCCATTGCCACGATGGTAGTAAACCCGCCCTTGGCAGCTGCCATAGAACCCGTTTCCAGATTCTCTTTATATTCCAGTCCAGGCTCCCGCAGATGCACATGGAGATCAATTAACCCCGGCATGACAAAACATCCTCCGGCATCTAATACTTCATCTGCGTCTTCCTGAATATTCTCAGCAACTTTAAGGATTTTATCATCTTCAACCAAAATATCAGATATTTCATCTCGATTAATGGATGGATCGATCACTCGTCCGTTTTTTATTAATAAGCGCATAAATGCTCCTTTCAAACATGTGTTAGATTGTAGTTGGAAAATTGCTTATAGCCACATGGGCGTGCCAGTTATGGGAATGACAAATTTTCAATCAGGCTCTAAAGACTGATTCTCAACTGGTTACTACATTAGTACCCTCCAACATATAGAGAGCATGGTGTGTTTTGTTTCAGTATAATAATATCGTATCATAGATAAGAATGGGCTGTAAAGGGGGAAAATGGATTTAGCATAAAACGGGGAAGAACGATGGAATGAATTGATTTTAATAATATACTGTTGTATATTCAAACAAGTGATATATTGTTAAAATAGTAATTGAAGTATAATAAGATAGAAGAACTTGTATATCACTAAATATGTATAGATAAAAATAAATATAAAAAAATAATAAGAATAGTTTAGTATTGACTATTTATTAAAATTAATATAAACTTATTATATATAATACAAATCTTTTAGAAATCTAGTGCTGGCAAGTCGCCAGGAATTCCAATTAATGTTAGAGGCTTTTCATGCCCTGAGAATGATTCATAGGATTGATAAGTAACTGTAAACTAAAAATATCGTGGCTTCAAATAAACCAGAGAGTGTTTATGAAAGTTATTTCTCGCCATCTGCACGCTAACTGTGCGGTATATTTGCCCCGAATACAGGTTACATAGACGCTAGGTGTCTTCAACCTGGACAAATCTTCACAAATACATCCTTTCATTTGTGATAGAAAAAAATAAATGTAGTGCAAAGTCCGATATTGCTGTAACTTGATTTTGATGTTATAATAAAGGAGAAAACATGGAAAAAATATTAAAAAAGATGAAACCGTTAGAGAAACTGGATTTGAAAGACAGAT
>NZ_JAWYAJ010000527.1:0-3580 GCF_034124845.1 Robinsoniella sp. | reverse complement strand
TCACTGCGGATACTGAGAAGGTTAACCAGACAAGCCGAAAGCTGATGGATGCCGTTACCAATATGAAAGAAACGAAAAAGCCGTCAAAGGCAGAACTGAATGCTAAAATTGCGGAAGCAAAGGCAATTAAAAAGGGCAGCTATACGGATGCATCATTTCATGCTCTGACCCTTGCCATTGCAGCAGCAGAAAAAGCAGCGGCAGATCCAAATGCTTCCCAGGCAGTGATTGATGCCCAGGTAAATGCTCTGAAGAATGCAATCAGCAATCTTAAAGTTCAAGTACCGCAGCCATCAAAGACCGCATTAAATGCAAAGATTGCCCAGGCAAAAGCGATAAAGATCGGCAATTATACAAATGCATCCTTTCAGGCACTGACGTCAGCTGTTGCAGCAGCAGAAAAAGTGGCGGCAGACCCCAAAGCAACCCAGGCAGCTATTGATGCCCAGGTCAATGCGCTTACAAGAGCAATTCAGGGATTAAGGATTGACCCGGACAAAGAAGCGGCAGTGAAAGTGCAAGGGTCTACTGTTGCTGTAAAGGCAGCAAATCAGGCATCCAGATATATTAAATTAAGCTGGAAAAAGGTCTCCGGAGCAGATGGTTATGTTGTGATGAACAAAACCAGCAAAGGATGGAAAACGGTGAAAACCGTTAAGAAAGACAGTTCCACATCCTATGTATATAAAAAAGCTGATCTTGGAAGAAGATACACATTTGCAGTAAAAGCTTACAAAAAAGCAGATGGAAAAACAGTCTACAGTAAATATAAAGACGTTTCCATTAAAGCGGTTCCCCAGAGCCCGGTTATAAAAGCAAAAGTATCTAAGGGAAGGGTCACAGTATCCTGGAAAAAAGTATCTAATGTGGTAACCGGATACCGTATTTACAGGAAGACAGGCAAAACCTGGAGCCGTATCGGAATTACAGACCGCAGTGACACCAGTTTTAGGGACAAAAAAGTGAAAAAAGGCAAAACTTATACTTACAAGGTACGTGCATATAAGAAATCAGGCGGCAAGAATATCTATAGCCGATACAGTAATGAAATTAAAGTTACTGTAAAAAAATAATTACATTAAATAATAAATACTTTAACAGGGGAGGATTGCTATTCTGGACCGTTTGAAAATCGCTATCAAACACGTTCTGGTATTGGCGGGTCTTTTCCCTGTTTTATTTTTGTAAAAGATGATTACGCTATGGAGGAATTATGTACAAGTTTAAGAAAATGGTTACTCGAGGTGGACGCCGAAACGATGGTAGTTACAAAGAAGGGTGTCAGCAAGTCCAAGCTGAGTACTTATAAGAAATTATGAAAAGATAAAGGGATTAAGACGGTTGTGAAATTCTAGTGTATAGATATAAAGTAATTTTATAGGGCTGTCTAAGTAACATAGATATATCAGAAAATAAATAATTATTAAAATACGTGCATCAATGATAACCAATCTTCCGTTTTATAGAAGATTGGTTATTTTTTTGAAAAGTGATAGCAAATACCGGGAATTCCTCAAATGGTCATTTAAAATGTCACATCTTATCAAAAAATGAGGTTGTATAAATTATGGTAATTAGATATAATATGATCAGGGTGTTCTGAAAAGATAGAAAATCACTTCCGATATATTAAGAATCTGACAAATACATGATTGCGGAGCCAGTGAAAATGAGAAAAAAGAATGAATTTTATATATATACCAGTATGTGGATGATTGCTGTCATTATTCTGCTGGTGCTTTTAGTGCAGAATCTTGGTGATGCCAGGGTGGTAAATTACAGTGGAATCGTTCGCGGAGCTACGCAGAAGCTGGTGAAAGAAGAAATTAGCGGATATCCCGATGATAAGCTGATTGACAGGCTGGATGGTATCATTGCAAACCTCCAGGCCGGAGATGGTGAATTCAATCTGCGAAGAAACGGCGATAAAGATTATCAGGATCAGCTGGCAAGGCTGAAGGAATTATGGGAAGAGATGAAAAGGGAAATCCAACTGGTGAGGCTGGGGGAAGTTTCTGTAAATAATCTGTATGAACTGAGTCAGATTCATTTTAAGGAAGCAGATGAGATGGTTTTGCTTGCAGAGCAGAGTTCAGTACGAAAATTGTTAAAGTCCATTGGAATCTATACAGCAACGCTGCTTTTGTCCATAGCTGCGTTTACCATTGTAAACAGGCGTAACCGCAGAATGCTTGAGAAAAGTATCCATACCGACAATCTTACAGGTATATTGAACCGGGACGGATTTAAGGCAGAAGCCGCTTCTTTGCTGCGCCGCTATCCGGATAACCGGTATTGTCTGATTGAGTTTGATATAGATGATTTTAAATTTCTGAATACCAGCTATGGCTATGAACAGGGTGACCGGCTGTTATGCGCACTGGCGGACTGCATTCAGTCAAAATACAATGGGGATCAGCTTTGCGCCCGGATTTCCTCAGATGATTTTGTCATTCTGGTGAAGCAAAGTCCGGAACTTGTAGATGAGCTGCGTAACCTTCTTGCAGACACTCTTTATGTGGAATTCCTCAATATTTCGGAGTTTATTACATTTACGATAGGTGCCTATGAGATACCGGAGGATTGCGGCAACATTCAGTCGGTGATGGATAAGGCCAATATGGCTCATAAAAATGCAAAAGCAGAGGGTAAATCCATATCTCTGTGGTATGACGAAATGTTACTGGATAAGCTCAACTGGGAGAACCATCTGACAAAACGCATGCGCAAGGCACTGGGCAACGGGGAATTTAAAATGTATCTGCAGCCGAAATACAGTTTAGATGATCTGAAAATCCGCAATGCAGAGGCATTGGTACGCTGGGATATACCGGATGAAGGTACCGTGTGCCCGGATCAATTTATTCCTTTATTTGAGAGAAACGGAAGTATTGCGGAAATTGATTTTTACATACTGGAAAAAGCCTGTGCTTATATCCGCAAATATCTGGACATATTTGAAACAGAATTTCATATTTCTGTAAATTTCTCAAGAGTTACAATCTATCAGCAAAGATGTTATTCCACAATTTTGGAAATTACAGACCGTTTTCAGATTCCCCACAACTGTATTGAGATTGAAATTACAGAGAGTGCGTTTAACGGTATATCAGAGTTAATCGTGCAGAAAATACGGAATCTCCAGAAGGAAGGGTTCATGATATCCATGGACGATTTTGGATCGGGGTATTCCAGCTTGAATCTGCTGAACAAGCTTCCGATCCAGGTACTGAAATTAGATCAGGAGTTTTTGCGTGAATATGGGACTGAGGGCAAAGCCAAAAATGTAATCAGCTGCGTGACGGAGCTTGCACATACACTGGATATGAAAGTGGTGTGTGAAGGAGTTGAAAAACAGGAACATGTTGATTTCTTAAAGAAGATTGGCTGTGATTATGGACAGGGGTATTTTTTCTCAAAACCGATACCAGAGGAAGAGTTCTTGGCGAAATTGGAACAGTCAGCAAGAGAACTTGCAAATTGACGGATTGTGGAATCAGGGGTATACTAGTACTGCATCCAGCCAGAAACCAAACTGACAGCACTGCCTATTTTGCCATCTGCCGCGTTGTCGTCAGTC
>NZ_JAWYAJ010000526.1:0-4309 GCF_034124845.1 Robinsoniella sp. | reverse complement strand
AAAATCTATATAGAGGCTGGAAAGCTGGAGAATGCGGCGGACCACCAGCCCGATTACCTGCGCCTTTCCCAGGCGGAAAGAGAGCGGGCACAGCAGGAAGAAGCGGCAAAAGAAAAATGATTGAGATACGATTTATGCAGCAGGAAGATCTGGATGCCGTTGCCCGGATCGAACAGGAAACGTTCTCGCAGCCATGGTCCAAAGCAGGTTTTGCATCCTCCCTTGGCAGGGAAGATACGCTCTATTTAAGTGCATTTTCAGACGGTGAACTGGCAGGCTATTGTGGTCTGTTCCAGGTTCTGGATGAAGGTGAAATTACAAATGTTGCAGTTAGAAAATGCTTTCGCGGACAGAAAATAGCCTCCCTGCTAATGGAAGAATTGTTATAAAAAGGAACCTTAAGGGGGATCACCTTTTTTGTTCTGGAGGTACGCAAGAGTAACTGTGCAGCAATCCGTCTATATGAAAAAAACGGATTTACAAAAGCCGGAATCCGCAAAAATTTTTATGAAAAGCCAATAGAAGATGCAGTCATCATGAGTAAGCAGTGATGGTTGCTCTTTTTTTGGAAAATCATACAGCAATTCCCACTATCATTGATGTATATTTTTCGTTATAATGACTTATATAAAGTAACTACTGTATTTTAGTGCAGCAGGTTACAACGCTATTTCAGGATATATGATATACAATGATTAACGTAGGAAAAGGGGAGGAAAAAAGCATGAGACAAGCAAAAAAAATCTACTGCAATATGTGCGGAAAGGAATTTCATCTGGAGAACGAGATTGTGAAGGAAGGAATTCTGTCGCTAGAGAAGTGCTGGGGATATTTTTCTGAAAAAGATGGTGAAATCCACGAGCTTGATCTATGTGAAGCGTGTTATGATAAGCTCATAAAACAGTTTAAAATCCCCGTTACCGTGAAGAAACAAAAAGAATTTGTGTAAAGTTGCGCTTTTATCAAGGGGTTACATCTTGTTCCCGGCTTCCATCTGTGTTAAAATATACAATCAGATATTAAAATTTGACTTGGCTGTTTAAAATTAGGAAAACTGATAAAGGGCCATATTTTAAAATAGATTTGAAAAAGAAGGGAAATACAGATGTTAGATATATGTTTATTAGGAACCGGAGGGATGATGCCGCTGCCCCGCAGATGGCTGACAGCCTTGATGGCAAGATATAACGGGAGCAGTATTTTAATTGACTGCGGCGAAGGAACCCAGATCGCAATTAAGGAAAAAGGGTGGAGCTTCAAACCCATTGACGTGATTTGCTTCACCCATTTTCATGGAGATCATATAAGCGGTCTGCCGGGATTACTCCTGACCATGGGGAATGCGGAAAGAAATGAGCCTTTAACGTTAATTGGTCCCAAGGGACTGGAGAGAGTGGTAAACGCATTGCGCGTCATTGCGCCGGAACTGCCGTTTGAACTGCAGTTTTTGGAGATCACTAATCCGGAAGAAACATTTGAAATGAATGGATATCGTATCCGGGCTTTCCGGGTGAATCATAATGTTGTCTGCTATGGCTATTCGATTGAAATAGACAGGGCAGGCCGTTTTGACGTTACCAGGGCAAAAGAACAGGAGATTCCAATGCCTTGCTGGAGCCGTCTGCAAAAAGGAGAAACCATTGAAGCAGAGGGCAAAATATATACACCGGATATGGTTCTTGGTGCCCCCAGAAAAGGGATAAAATTAACTTATTGTACAGATACCAGGCCTGTAAAAGCAATTTCGGAAAATGCAGCAGGCTCTGATTTATTTATCTGTGAAGGCATGTATGGAGAACCCGGTAAAGAGCAAAAAGCAGTGGAACACAAACATATGACATTCACAGAAGCGGCAAAACTTGCAAAAGAAGCAGAAGTAAAAGAATTGTGGTTAACTCATTACAGCCCGTCACTGATTCATCCGGAAGAATTTATGGGGGATGTACAGAAAATATTTCCCAACGCTTATCCGGGTAAAGACTGCAAATCGGTGGAACTGGATTTTGATGAAGAATAGCCCGAAAAGCAGAAATCTTATTGCGTATTTGAAATATGCTCTATGTGCATAAGCAGACAGGCTTGCAACATGCACTGGAAAAGGCTGAAAGAAAATGAGAATTCGAAAGGAAGCCACGCTGTTATTCTTTCCGCCTGTTTTGTGGCAGTATTGCGGATAGATCTGCAATCGGTAATGGTAGAACAATGGAAAAAAAAGATGTATTCATATTGGCGATAGAGAGTTCCTGTGATGAAACAGCTGCATCTGTGGTAAAAAACGGAAGAGAAGTATTATCCAATATCATCTCATCCCAAATAGAATTGCACAAACTCTATGGAGGAGTGGTACCGGAAATAGCTTCCAGGAAACATATTGAAAAAATAAATCAGGTTATTGAAGAGGCGCTGGAAGAAGCGGATATGACTCTGGATGATATGGATGCCATAGGCGTCACCTATGGTCCGGGACTTGTAGGTGCTCTGTTGGTAGGTGTGGCTGAGGCTAAGGCAATAAGCTATGCAAAAAAACTGCCTCTCATTGGGGTGCATCATATAGAAGGACATATTTCAGCAAACTATATCGAGAATCTCGATTTGGAACCGCCGTTTATCTGTCTGGTTGTATCTGGAGGACATACACATCTGGTGGTAGTCAAAGACTATGGAAAATATGAGATTATCGGAAGAACAAGGGACGATGCCGCAGGAGAAGCCTTCGACAAGGTGGCTAGGGCAATCGGACTGGGATACCCGGGAGGCCCTAAAATTGACAAACTGTCTAAAGAAGGAAATCCGAACGCAATTAAATTTCCAAAAGCGCATGTGGCTGACGCACCCTATGATTTTAGTTTCAGCGGCTTAAAATCGGCAGTGCTTAACTATCTAAACGGATGTAAAATGAAGAACGAAACGATCGTAGAAGCAGATGTAGCTGCTTCCTTTCAAAAAGCAGTAACGGAAGTTCTGGTCGAACATGCCATGATGGCAGTGAAAGAATACGGGTATGACAAATTCGCGATTGCAGGCGGTGTCGCTTCTAATTCCACACTTAGAAGTGCCATGGAAGTGGCATGCAGGGAAAATGGCGTTCAATTCTATCATCCTTCACCGATTTTCTGTACGGATAATGCGGCGATGATCGGGGTAGCGGCATATTACGAGTTTATCCAGGGAACCAGGCATGGATTAGATCTGAATGCAGTTCCCAATCTAAAACTGGGAGAGCGGTAATGGACAAGGAAAAAAATGTTGCCATCGTGCTATGTGCAGGGCGTGGCACAAGAATGAACAGTGAAATACAAAAACAGTATCTGCTTATTAAAGGGAAGCCGGTGGTATATTATTCATTATATGCTTTTGAAATGTGTCCCTTTATGGATGAAATCGTATTGGTTACGGGAAAAGACGAGATAGAATACTGCCGGCAGGAAATCGTAGAAAAATATGGGCTGAAAAAAGTAAAGTCCATCGTGGCAGGCGGGAAAGAGCGCTATCATTCTGTTTTTGAGGGCTTAAAAGCAATTAAAAACAGTGATTATGTGTATATACATGATGGCGCAAGACCTTTTATTGACCAGGAACTGCTGCAGCGCGCCTGTGATTCTGTTCATATACATAAAGCATGTGTAGTCGGCATGCCCGTAAAAGATACGATTAAAATCATCAGTCCGGATGGATTTGCCCAACACACACCTGACCGCTCAACACTGTGGATGGTTCAGACCCCCCAGGTATTCCAATACCAGATGGTATTGGAAGCTTATGAAAATATAATGCGAAATCCCGGAGTCCAGGTGACAGATGATGCTATGGTCGTGGAGAAAATGGGGAAGGCAAAGATTAAACTGGTAGAAGGCTCCTACAAAAATATAAAAATAACCACCCCCGAAGATTTGGAAATTGCCGAAATATTTTGTAAAGATAAGATGTGATTTCGTATGAACTGAAATATTCTTTGCATATTTTTCGAATATTGGGAAATAATTCTTTCGAATGTATTTTGTACAGAAGAATTAGAGGCATGAAAGATATAAATAAAATATCTCCCTGATTCCATTGCTCCATCAGGCTATCACTCTAGTAATCAGCAGGAAAGACCGCTTGAGCGTGTTTGAAAATGGTGGAGGAAGGTCAAAATGTGCCTAAAATACTAAGTTTTTGAAACAAATGAAAAAATTTCAAAAAATTTTGAAATAGTTATTGACAGAATTTAGCTTTATATGGTAGAATACTTCTTGCACTGAGGTGTGCAAACAACTGGAGAGGTATCGAAGTGGTCATAACGAGGCGGTCTTGAAAACCGTTTGTCCGC